>JARGFH010000047.1 GCA_029210695.1 Acidimicrobiia bacterium | reverse complement strand
CCCCGGCCCACTACCAACGATGTCCTGAACCCCATAGACGGTCTACAAACCGCCAACGATGTCCTGGACCTTCCCCCATAGGTTCTGGGTAATAGGTCAGACCTGATCTCGATCCGCCCCTTCCTAACACCACTCTTGGGGCAACCCATCGCCATTCCGTGGGAAACCTGGTTGACAACAAGGGGAAGTCGTAGGCGCAGGCAAGTTCTAGGTCATAGGTATTGGGTCCTAGGTCAGAACCCTGATCGCGGTCCGCTCCTTTCCAACGGCACTCTCACGTGCAACCCGTACCTACAACCTAGAACCTAAAACCTAGAACCCCTTTGTAGATAAACATTTCGCGACGTTGTGTGCCGCTACTTGTCAACAGTTGACGTTGCGTGGTATCTCTACCGCATGAGAGTTGTGCCGGTCGAGTCCAAGCAGCTGCAACCCCGTCCTCCCGTCGCACCTGCCACACCGGACCCGGCCGGCACAACTCCACCAACCCTCCGGCACCGCCTGCACATTCAACCGCACCTCCTCGCCGGCTCGGGCCACCGGCGCGTTCCTACGGATCCCTATGTACGTCGCTTCTGGACCGCCGCCTTGGGCCCGGGCGCGGTGGCCGATCTGCTCCGGCTCATCAGAGCTGCGCAGCGAGAGCGGTCCCTCCCCCGCCCCGAACATCTCTCCGACCTCATCCGGGTCGGACTCGCCGGTCATGCAGAAGCGGGCGTGTGGGTAGCGGCGAGCATCCCCGATGTCCCACCCGCCGACGTTCGTCGACTACCTCCATATCTGAGACGAGAGCACCACCACTGGCTGACCCGCGAGCAAAACGCAACCACGCTCGACCTCTAGACTGCCGCCTATGACAAACGGGGACTCGCGTACCTACCACGAGCTCGTGGATGCACTGCGTCCACAGATCATCGAGACCACCACGGAACACCTCGCCGCCCGAAGCGACGAGGCGATGATCGTGGATATCCGCGAGGCTCCCGAGTATGAACAGGGAGCGATTCCGGGTGCCCTGTTCGTTCCGCGCGGGGTGCTGGAGAGCACGATCACCGGCCAGGTTCCCAGACGGGACCGCGAAATCATCCTCTATTGCGCAACCGGTCATCGATCGGTGCTCGCCGCCCACTCGCTGCAGCAACTCGGGTATTCGAGAGTGAGCAGCCTCGCCGGCGGATTCGAGCAGTGGAAGGCCGAGCAGCGTACCTGGGATACACCAAACACTCTCTCGTCAGAACAGCGGGCGCGCTACAGCCGACACCTGCTGCTACCCCAGGTGGGAGAAGAGGGTCAGCAGCGTCTGCTGGCCTCCAGGGCCCTCATCATCGGCGCCGGCGGGCTGGGGTCTCCGGTTGCCCTCTACCTGGCGGCGGCCGGCGTCGGCACGATCGGGATCGTCGACTTCGACCTCGTCGACTCCACCAACTTGCAGCGCCAGATCCTCCACGACGTGCACCGCATCGGCAGCCTGAAAGCCGAGTCGGCCCGTGAAACGATTCGGTCGCTGAACCCCGACGTGCGGGTCGAAACCTATCCGACCCGCCTGACGGCGGAGAACGCCCTGGACATCATGTCGGGTTACGACGTCGTCGTCGACGGGGCAGACAACTTCCCGACCCGCTATCTCGTCAACGATGTGTCGCTGCATCTCCGGGTTCCGGTCGTGCACGGATCGATCTTCAGATTCGAAGGCCAGGCGACAGTGTTCGACCCCTACAACGGTCCGTGTTATCGATGCCTGTTTGCCGAACCTCCGCCGCCCGAGCTGGCACCGTCATGCGCAGAAGCCGGGGTACTGGGAGTCTTGCCTGGGGTGATCGGATCGATCGAGGCGATGGAGGCGCTCAAGATCCTCCTCGGCATCGGCGAGACTCTGGTGGGACGGCTGTTGCTGTACGACGCCCTCGACGAGGACTTCCGCACGGTGACCCTCCGACGCGATCCCGATTGCCCGGCCTGCGCCGACGACTCACAGCCGCCCCGGATCGTCGAGTACGACCAGCACTGCACTCCGGCCGGGAGTGTTGGCAGGACTTGATTGAGCGCCACCGCGTCGGGCTGAAGGAGACGACCTACCGGGCACCGTTGCCGGACAGTACCGTCCAGATGCTCTCTCCGAGGATGTACAGGTCGAGCCAGATCGACATGTTCTTCACGTAGTAGAGGTCGTAGGTGAGCTTCTCGATCGTGTCGGCCTCGTCGTCGGCGTAACCGTACTTGACCTGAGCCCAGCCGGTCACTCCCGGACGAATCAGATGGCGCTGAGCGTAGAAAGGGATCTCGGCATTGAACTGCTCCACAAACGACTCCTGTTCGGGTCGCGGGCCCACCAGACTGAGGTCACCTTTGAGAACGTTCCAAAGTTGCGGAAGCTCGTCCAGCCGGGACTTCCGCAAGAACTTGCCGGCAGGAACGAGACGATCATCGTCGAGGGTGGCAAACCGGGGACCAGCGCGCTCGGCATCCGCCCGCATCGTTCGCAGCTTGTACAAGGTGAACCGGCGTCCATTGAGCCCTATCCGACACTGCTTGAAAATGGCCGGGCCCGAGGAGGAGAGCCTCACCAGCAACGCGAGGGCCATTGTTGTCACCAGTGCGAGCGGAGCAGCGACGGCAACGAGCACCACGTCGATGATTCGTTTGGCGACTTGGTACGGTGCGGTCTTGATCGCCGGTTCCCTCAGTTCCCAACCTTCAGCCAGATGCACAATGGGCAGACGGCCGGTGTGCTCCTCGTAGACATTGGTGAGGGCACGTGTCGTGGTGCCGGAGATCGTGCACGACGAGACGTATTGCGCCATCCGGTCCGATAGAACCGAGCGGAGGTCGACGACGAGCGTCACCTCCGGAGGAATCGGGTCGAGATCGCCGGCTCGGCCGGGGTCGAGCACATTCAGCACATCGGCGTGCGGAGCATCGCGCAGATGCTCCACGAGTTCCTTTTCCGCGGTTACCAGCACCATCTGCTCGGTCCAGGGTGTACGACGCCGGATGGCCCGGTGGGTGATGGTGCCAAGCAACCAGACGACGGCCGTTGTGCCAAGAAACGGACGGGACCAGTAGACACGGCTAACGACAACGGCCAGAGCGGTGAGAGACACCCCAATTAGCACGACGGAAAGCCCCCGTCCGTACGATGGACGTGGAGCGCTTCCCGCCCATGTCATCACGCTGAAGATGGAGGACGCGACGGCACTTCCCACGAAGAACCCCAGCAGCGGCCACATCGAGTTACCCGGAACCAGCCGGGCATCCCAAGGCCACAGCGTGTCGAAGGTCACCAGGGATGCAACAACGAAGGCAACCAGGAGTGACCCGAGATCGGCAGCCGCGGTCGACAGCAGGAATCTACGACGCATGAGACGAGATGCTAGTGAGAATGCGCTGCTCACTGCAGCCGGAGCGATTCGAGACGCGAACGCACTGCCGCCACCGGCTCACAGGTTGCCCCCCGGCAAGCAACTGTGCATGATGCAAACCGCACAAGCAGATCGACGTAACTGTGAAGAGCACCGGACAATCACACCGCCCGAACGACCATCCCCTGGTCTCGATCGTGATGCCGGCGCGGAACGAGCGGGGCTCGATCGCGGCGTCCATACGCAGCGCCCTGGATCAAGAGTACGAAGGCGTCCTGGAGGTAGTGGTCGCCGACGGCTCGAGCGTCGACGGCACCCGGGAACTTCTCGATGAGCTCGCCGCCGCGGACGACCGTCTGCGTGTCGTCTCGAATCCGGACGGCAATACTCCGGCAGGGTTGAACAAGGCGATCCTCGCTTCACGAGGCGAGATCGTGGTCCGGCTCGACGCCCACGCGGTTCTGCCGGACGGCTACGTGCAGCGGGCGGTTGAGACGCTGACCACAACCGGCGCCGACAACGTGGGCGGTATCCAGGATGCGCACGGGGAGACGACGCTGCAACGCGCAATCGCCATGGCCATGTCGAGCCCATTGGGCGTCGGCGATGCCCGCTTCCGGTACGGCGGAACTGCCGGGCCCGCCGATACCGTCTACCTTGGCGTGTTCCGCCGCCAGAGCCTGGAAAAGATCGGCTTCTTCGATGAACGACTGCTTCGAAATCAGGATTACGAACTCAACTACCGAATCCGGCGCGCCGGCGGCCTCGTGTACTTCGATCCAGAACTGAAGATTCGCTATACACCGCGCGGCACCCTGGGTGGCCTCTGGCGCCAGTACTACCAGTACGGGCAGGGAAAGCGCAGGATGCTGCGAACCCACCCGGCGGCCATCCGTTGGCGCCAACTCGCGCCGCCCGCTCTGATTGCCGGCCTCGCCGTGTCCGTGGTGCTGGCAGCCACACCATGGCGACCACTTGCCCTCGTGGTACCGGCGCTTTACGTCAGTTTCATTGTCGGCGGTTCGCTGTGGTCGAGCCTGAAGCACCGGGTCGCAGCAACCCTGCTCCTCCCCGTTGTTTTGCCGACGATGCACCTGGCCTGGGGTCTGGGCTTCCTCAGCCGCTGAAGAAAGCCCGCGCCAGGAACGACGCCATCTGAGCGCGGGTGACGAGATCTGCCGGGCAATAACGCGGACCGTCGAGCGAACATCCGAGCGTGATACCGGCGGCGGCGATGGCGTTGATGTTCCCCTCATGGAAACCGGACACGTCGGTGAACAACGGGCCGGGTACGGGTTCGAGGGCCGAGGCACGAGCAAGGAATGTGGCCATGTGGTCACGACGAACGGGATCGGCCGGCCGGTAGGTGCCATCCTCGAATCCCTGCGCGATCCCGGCTTCTCGGACTCTGTTGATGTTGTCCTCATGAGTCGAGCCGTTGTCGTCCGGGAAGAAGTCGGTCGAAGCTGGAGGAAGATCGAGCGCCCGGGCGAGAAACGAGGCCATCTGGCCGCGGGTCACCGGGGCATTCGGGCAGTACTGCGTCACAGTGCAGCCTTTCGTCACTTCGTTCAACCAGATGGTGATGATGTTCTGCGTGTGCGGCGAGCCCACGATGTCGGTGAAGGGAGGTATGCCGTTGATGGCCGTGATCTGGCCAGAGCGAAAGCCCGGCAGCTTCCGCAACCACCATGCGCTTTTGTCCGCGACAACCGACAACCCGTCATCCGTGCCGTAGAACCGCACGGTGGTCCCAGGAGGGCCATTGACCAGCACCACGGAGTGCAGCGCGTCCCAGCCCAGCCGGGTAGCGAGACTGGCCTGGTCGGTGATCGCCGTCCACTCGGAATACGGGTTGGCGGTCGTCGGGTCCTGTGATCCCGGATCGGGCACGGGAACCAGATACGGGTACGGGATCTTCGAATTGAACCCGTCGATGTTGCTATCGGTGTAGCCGGCACTCGACGAGAAGTAGAAGGACTGGATGACGGTTTGCTTGGTAAACGACTCCCAGCCTGGCTGTGTATAGGTGATGACCTGATTGGCGGTGTCGTCGACGGCCGCTTTCCAGATTGCACCCCATTGCACGCCTCCGCTCTCCTCCGACTCCTTACTCCATCCCACATAGGCCTGATCGAGTGTCGAGCCGTAGATGTGGCACCAGCAGGATTCCTTGCGGTCATCGGTGAAACCGGGATCCGAGCCGATTCGAGGCAGGATCTCGAATCCGAGAAAACGATTGGTGGCGTAGGTCCGACCCGCAATTGCCTGCGCCTGCAACGCCGCCTCGCTCCACGATGAGTACATCTCGCCGAGACCGTACAGATACTCTTCGACACTAATAGCCATTGAGACATGGAAGCCATCTCGCACTTCACCGCTGCGGATCTTGATTTCCCCCCGCCCATAATCGGTGCCCTGGAGGTTTACCCGGCTCCCCGGCTGCATGACGATCGAGGCGCGGCAGGATCCTGGCGGGCCGACCGCCACACCCTCTCGATAGAACTGACAGGTCCCCCCATCGCCCTCGAATGTCCACACTTCTTCCGGCTGAGGGTGAACAGCCCTCGGACAGACACCGGTTCCGTCCCCGGCCTGGCACAGATCGAGTGGACCTGTGTCCTTGATCGCCTGGAACGTGACTGAGTACCGATTGCGAAGGAGGCTCACCCACAAGGCGCCTTCGCCGATCGTCAGCGGATCCGGATCAAGGGCCATCTCATCAATTCGCTCAATCTGCGTGCCCGAGTAGTAGTGAGCGACAATCTCCGAGGTCGACGCTCCGTTGAGCGCCATGCCATAAGCGCCGAACTGAGAGAGACCGACCCCATGACCCCAGCCGCCTCCCTCGAACTCGATTTCAAGAGACGGCGCCTGGAGAGCGTGACCGGGCGCCGACGCCAAGAGAACGAGCAACACGGCTGTCAGTGAAACCACAGACCGTCTCATGACCCCGCCCCCAGAAACGCTCTGGCCAGAAAGGACGCCATCTGCGCTCGCGTCACGGGACTCCACGGGCAGAACGCTCGTTCTCCACAGCCCCGTGTGATCCCGGCCTCGGCGATCACGTTGATGTCTGATTCGGCGGGGTGGGATCCATCGTCATCGAAGTAGTCCTGCGCGGCCGGTGCCAATCCCGGCAGCGAACGGCTGAGAAATGAGGCCATTTGCCCGCGCGTAACCTCATTGTCCGGGCAGAAGAGGCCGGCGCGGCATCCCATCGTGATACCGGCGTCGGCGAGTGCGTTGATGGCGCCTTCGTGACCCGAGTTGTCGTCGTCGGCGAAATGGTCGAATGAAGACAGAGGAAGGTCGAGCGCCCTGGCGAGGAACGACGCCATCTGCCCCCTGGTCACTTTGGCAGCCGGACAATACAGGTGGTCTGCGCATCCCATCGTGATGCCGGCTCCGGCAATGGCAATGATGTTCTCCTCATGAACCAGGTCCTCGTCGTCGGAAAATGGCAACACGAAGTCTCCAAGCTGCAACGAGTCCAGGACGGGCCACGGGTCGGTTTCCCCTTCGACCGTCCCGACCACCGACACGGAATACCGCCCGGTGGGTGCTGCCTCACCTCCAACAGTCGTATTCCATTCCACTTGCGCAGTGGTTCCCGTGCCGCTTGTCGAGTACACAACTACTCCGCCGGCGTCGGCGATCTCGAGCGTCCACGCAGTCGCCCGGGTGAATCGAAGATTGAAGGCAACCGGGTCATAGCCCGTTTCGGGAAATCCGGGTACAGGGTCGTTCAGAATCCAGCCGCCGTAGATCTTCGCTCCCCCGTACTGATCGATGGCACTTCTGAGGCCGCCGAGCAGCGAGTAGCCGGCCCAACCGGGGCAGGAGGTCATTGCGGCGTCACGGTGGCCCGAGATCCGCGTGAGGTTGGCGATCTCACCCTCGGCGTAGACGGGTCCACCCAGGCTCTCGATCAGCACGTTTCCGATGGGGTCGACATGGTGGAGGTCGAGTTTCCAGGCCGCCAACTCTTTGAACGCCGCCTGGGCGGCGGCGGTCGGAGCGACAGTGCTGTGGTCGCCGATGAAGGCGACACCCGTCGAGTAGTAGTTGAAGCCTTCGGTGTGCGCTGCCCACACCACCTCGTCGATTCCGCCGGCCCGTCCTTCATAGATATTGCCGAACTTGTCGATGAGGAAGTTGTATCCGATATCTTTCCAGCCCCGGGCGTTGACGTGGTAGGAGCAGATCGAGTAGATGAGGTCCTTGACCGAGGCTTCTGTATACGAGTTGCTGGCAGACCCGGCGTGGTACGTGTGATGCACGAACATCACCTCGAGGTGGTTGCCGTATTCGGGAGCTTCGGGATGGTCGGGCAGGCAACTATCCGCCCCCCAGGCGGAGCGGGGAATGATCGTCGGCTGATCCGCTACCGCTTCGGCTGTGTCCGCCGTTCCGAAGGAAAGGCTGCGCCAGAACAGCTGAGCCCGGCCGAACAGCGACATGCCGCGCCCGGCCGTCTCGACCCCCTCTGCATGGAGCCTGCCGGGATCGTCGTCGACGACCCGGTATTGGACGAACGAAACCCGACCAAGGTAGACGGGACCCGATGCCGGTCGCTGATGAATCGCCTCGGAGGTGCCGGGATCGGGTTGATGGTCTTCGGCCAGGTCGATTGACATCCAGTCGGACCATGTGGTTCCGTCCACGCTCCCACGCACCCAGGCCGCCTCGGGAGCATCCCCCATCCACGAGAGGCCGGCCGTGGTGATCTCAGCCGGCAGCCGGTCAGATTCCCACGTCGGGCCGTCGAGCAACACGAACGAAAGGGCGGCCGACCATGGTACCGGGGGCGGCGGTACGGCCCGCACTTGAACCTGTGAGGCCGCCACGATACCGATCGCCAGGACGGCGATCCATAGAAGGCGGCGCCTGGTGAGGAGGCCGGGAAGTGAGAATCGAGTTCGCATGGGGGTCTGTGGATCGTACCTCTCGGAGCAAGACCGGATGCTGCAATCAGCCCGCCGCCCTTTGCATTCATTCCTGGATCGTGCCCGGCCCCGGTACCAACGACAGGAGAATACCAGTGCTACCGCGGTACCATCGACCCTCGCCCATGATCTACCGCTCTCTCCTCGCCGCGCTGACCGTCCTGCTGACTGTGTCGCTCCTGGTTCCCGTCGACCCTGCGGCTGCGCGGACACCGTCGGAACCTGCGCTGGTTCCGACGCGGGCGACGGACGATGGAGTACTCGCCGTCGAGCACGAGTTTCTGGTGAAGGGCACCCGGGCAGCCCTGAGGCGGGAGGGACTCGAGGTCATCCGGGAGGTGGGGTTCGGTTGGAGCCTCGTCCGCAGTGTGGCACCGGGATCACCGTCCGGCGAGGCCGCCCGCCTGACCAGACAACTCGGGGTCCCGGCGGTTCCGAATATCGCACGACCGCTGAGTGGCGGAGAGCTCGAGCCCCTCTTCGTGGATCAATGGGGATTGCTCAACACGGGTCAATCCGGCGGGATGATCGACGCCGACGTCGACGCTCTCGAAGCATGGTCGGTGACGGAGGGCCGCGGTGCCATCGTGGCCGTCCTCGATACCGGGATTGACGCCAACCATCCCGATCTTTCCACTCAACTCTGGAATAACGGCGGCGAGACGCCCGGCAACGGCATCGACGATGATGGCAACGGCTACGTCGACGATACCTGGGGGTGGGACTTCGTCTCCGACGACAATAATCCTGACGACAATAATCCTGACGACGGTTCCTATCACGGTACGTTCGTGGCAGGGATCATCGGGGCAGCCGTCAATGGATATGGAATGGCCGGCCTCGCTCCCAACAGCCGCCTGATGTCGGTGCGGGTTTGTTCGACGTCGTGCTTCGATTCCGACACAATCGCCGGACTGGACTACGCGGTTAGCAACGGCGCCCGGGTCGCCAACCTCTCCTTCGGCGCCACGGGTGCCTTTGGAAACATCGCCCTCGAAGAGGCGGTCCGCCTGGCCGGGGAGGCAGGTTTGCTGGTAGTTGCGGCCTCCGGAAATGTGCCGGAGCTTCCTGAAAGAGACAACGACATTGCGCCCGTCTACCCGGCCAGCTTCCCTTTCGACTCCGTCGTGGCGGTGGCGGCAACGGACCACACAGATACCCTCTCATCGTTCTCGCACTTCGGATCCACCTCGGTCGACCTTGGGGCACCCGGTGAAGGAATCCTCTCGACGGTTCCCCTCTGGTTTGATCCCGTCGACGACCACCTCCTCGGCGATGGCACCTCATTCGCCGCCCCCTTCGTGAGCGGTGCCGCGGCCCTGGTCCTATCCATCAACCCATGCCTCACACCCGGGGAACTCCGAAACGTGCTGCTCGCCGGCACCGACCCGGTCGGCTCTCTGGCCGGCAGAACCGTTTCCGGCGGTCGCTTGAATGCAGATCGCGCCGTCCGGGCGACCCCAACCTCACTCGGATCCTCTGCTATCGCCATGCCCGCCCTCGGCGGCATCCCGTTCACGGTGGCTCTGAGCGCGACGAGTAGGTGCGATCGGTTTGGTGAGATCGCGTCATACGACTGGGCTTTTGGCGACGGCACCATCGGCTCGGGACGAGATGTGGGGCACACCTATTCGGCGACCGGAATCTACGACGTTGCTCTCACCGCTCGCGGAGGGGACATCGCAGAGCAAGCGGCGATCGAGATCGTCGCCGGAATCGACTTCGACGACGACGACACCAACCCGTTCGAATCGGAGATCATCTGGCTGTCGGCGCGCGGCATCACCCTCGGCTGTTCGGCGACCGGGTTTTGTCCGCTCGCATCCGTCACCCGTGGACAGATGGCCAGCTTCCTGGCCCGCGCCCTCGACCTACCACCCGCCACCAAAGACTGGTTCACCGACGACGGCGGCCCCCACCAGGACAACATCAACCGCCTGGCCGAGTCCGGTATCACCCGGGGCTGCATCATCACCGAGTTCTGCCCGCGCCAACCGATTGCGCGGGGCCAGATGGCCGCACTGCTCTACCGTGCCGAGCACTGAGCCGGGTTCAAGTTTCTGATCGACGACCCGATAGCTAACGGATGAGACGGAACCTGCTTGTGATCATCGCGCTTGCGCTGGCCACCACGGGTCTGACCGCACCGGTCGCCGCCCAGGAAGAAGCAACCTATCCACTGATCTTCCCGGTCGTCGGTGAGTACTCCTACACGGATTCGTGGGGGGCGCCGAGGTCCGGCGATCGGACCCACGAAGGAGTCGACATCATGTCGACCAAGATGGTCCCGATCGTGGCGGCCGCCGACGGAACGGTCGGGTGGATTCACGATACGGTCGGAGACGGCTGCTGCTCCATGGCGCTCAACCATGACGACGGCTGGACCAGTTGGTATGTACACCTGAACAACGACACTCCGAGAACCGATGACGGCCTGGGTTTCGGCTTTGCCGACGGCATCGAATCCGGCGCCCGTGTCCGGGCCGGTCAGCTGATCGGATGGGTGGGTGATTCCGGCAACGCAGAAGCATGCGACTGTCCACACCTCCATTTCGAATTGCAGCAACCCGACGGCACGAAAGTGAACCCTTATCCACACCTGATGGCAGCCACCCCGATCGCAGACCCGCTCGCCGCCGACTTCCTCCCGCCGTTCTGGGACGACGATGGCTCTGCCCATGAGGGCAACATCATCTTCATCTTCGAGCGAGGGATCACACTGGGATGCTCTCCCGGCCAATACTGCCCGTCTGATCCGGTTGTGCGTGAGCACATGGCCGCCTTCATCCAACGAGCCCTGGACCTCCCGGATGGTCCGGAGGACTGGTTCACCGACGATGACGACAGCCCGTTTCAGAATGCCATCAATGCAATCGCGGCCGCGGGTGTAACGAGTGGATGCGCAGATGGATCGTTCTGTCCGGACGACTTCGTGACGCGCGGTCAGATGGCGAGCTTCCTGGTCCGTGCGTTCGCAGTTCCCGCCACCGACCTCGACGGGTTCGCCGACGACGACGGGTCGACGCACGAGGCGGCGATCGATGCTCTGGCGGCGGCCGGGATCACTGCCGGTTGTGCGACGGAGGGATCATTCTGTCCGGATGACTTCGTCACCCGCGCACAGATGGCCAGTTTCCTCGCCCGGGCAATCGTCTGGGCGGAAGCTCAGCCTGCCGGGTAGATCCCCGCAACATCCAACCGGAGACCATCCCAGGAGTTCTCGGCCTGGTCTGAGAAGTACCGATCGCCCGAGTCCCATGTGTGATTGGTGCCGTGGCGGTTGAGCACGTACTCGAACCCGTGGGTGCGGTAGATGGATCCACCGCCTCTCAGCACGTCCTCGATCAGACCCTGGTCGACGCTCTTCCTGACGGATCGCCACGAACCGACATCGATGAGGTCGGTCCGACGCAGGAGCAGACACCCGCCGGCCAGGGTGGCGCTGCTCGACTCGGCCCCGCCAACGAATCGCCTGATCGTCTGGTTGGAACCGGCGAGGTACACGAACTCAGCGCCCTTTCCAATGAGGGTGGCCCCGGAGTATTCCCGAGCAAGAACGAGATCGGTGATGTGATGGGATCCGTACCAGTCGTCATCGTCCATCTTGGCGACGAGGTCTCCCGTCGCCGCCCCGGTGGCCGCGTTCAGCACCTCACCGAATGGCATCTCGGCCGGGAGTTGAAGCAGCTTCGAGACCCTCTCACCCGCCCGGTCGACCGCCTCGCCGCTCACGGCCCCATGGAGCGCCAGGATGACTTCGAGCCACGGGTAGTCCTGCTCACCGATCTGGTCCAGGGAATGGGCAACGAACTCCGCCCGGTTGGTGGCCAGAACTACAGAAACCAGGGGAGGTTCGACAATCCTCCCGGCCAGAGCGAGGAGGCGCCGGAGGGTCGCCGACTGCGAGTGCTCTTGTAACGCAGCACGTCGCAGACCGATAGAGGCGAGTTCGCGATAGACCGGGTCTACCAGGCGCTCGGGGACAACCGACTCGAGCGCCACCAGCAGCGCGGGCTCGACCAGGCCGTCGAGTTCTGCAAGATCCGCCGCCACGACCGGGACTCCTGCCCCGCAGCGTGCAGCGAGGTACGCCGCCCGTGAGACCTGACTCGGATGCATGGCCGGGTGATCGGCAACAAACCGCAACCGTCGAACCCGGCGATCGGCGCCGTCCGGTGACCCAGGTGTCCGGTCCAGATCCACCTTGTCGCCGTCGAATCTCTCCAGCCATCGACCAACGGCAGAGTCGTTGGAGCGGAGCGCGCCGAACTGCGAAGAGGTTACGGGGCCGAACCCGACCGGGTTCACGAGACGTTCATCGAAGGCCGGGACCATCATCGGACCGGCAACCCTCACGATTGCCGCGCCCGCTTCGTCTGCCGATGATGTGAGGCGGTCGGCGGGTTCTTCATCGGTCAGCACGAGATCGACCCGTCCCGGCGGCAGATCCCCGCCTTGAAGGGCGGCCGCGTTGGGGAGAATCGAAACACCGGTCGTCACGACGCGGTAGCCATTGATCCATCCTCCCAATCGTTCGGTGGTTGGAGGTCGGTCATCACCGTGCGAGACGGAGCGGCGGTCGGCGGCAAACCTGTCGCGTGTCAGCCGGTGCCGGATTCCGGCCGATATCCAACGCAGGAGGGCGCCGGCGTCTTCTTTCGACCTCACGCTGCGGAGCCTCCTGAGTACCTTGCCGGCTGCGCTGTTGTCGCGGAACCGGGTTGCGAACCTGGAAAAGCGTCCACGTGTCGTGCCACCTCGCAATCCGACGTCGCGCCACGACGCCGTTGCCGATCCATATCTCCTGGCGATCAAACCCGGATCAGCGCACCGCTCCGCCGACCGCCGCGCCCTGGTCTTCCCGGCCACCACAGATCCGACGCCTGGAACGGGTATGTGCAACTCGCCGACCCCCTTGAGCAACTGAACGATGCGCCCGATGGAGCGGTCCCCCATGACGACGCCGACCGGCAGCTCGATTCGGACCGGCGCAACCTGGAGTGTGTCGCCGGATGCGGAGACAACCCGCGGATCGCCGTCGAACTTACGGAGAATCAGCGTCGCTTCAGGATGATCGTCCGGAACGGAGAGCAGCACGACAAGGTCGTGGAACCGGTTGGCCAGCACACCCTCGACACAGCGTTCGATTTCCTTCGCCGAAGCGCCGGATGCGTCGATTTCGACGACTGCGTAGGGAACCAGGTACGACCGGCCCGGTGTCCATCTGCGAAAAGTGGGTTCGGCGATCAGGTGGGCGATCTTGGCGCGCTGCTCCTCGAGCGAAGCCGCCTCGCCTGAATCCGGGACGTTCCCCAGACCCTGATGCCAGCACAGGGCCCGGCGCTCAGGTATCAGCTGCGCCCCGAATGTGAACGCCCGGTATCCAAACTCCGTGTCTTCAGCACCCCACTGGGTGAACGATTCGTCGTAGCCGCCGATCGCCGCCAACGTGTCCGCCCGGATTCCGAGATTTCCGCCCGTCACGATCCGAAACAGGTCGTCGTCGCCTGTGGTGAGATCTCTGGTCCGGCTCATGTGGAACTCGATCCACTCCGGCCGTTCCTGCTGCCTTCCTTCAAATAACACCCCAACGTCGCCCCGGCTGGCTGCCTCCTCGACGGCGGCCGCTTGGATCCCAGCGAAGTCGGCATGTCGCCGGAACCCCAGGCTGAGGGCATCAGGAATGTGATGGTGCCAGCGGGCATGGGCTTCGAGCCAGGAAGGCTCCGGGACCATGTCGCAGTCGAGGAACACGACGATGTCTCCCGAGGCAGCCGCCGCACCAGTGTTACGCGCTCTCGCCAGGCCGAAACCCCGATCATCCTGATGGACCACCTTCACCGGCAGGTCGCCGGGCAACCGTACCTCCGCCAGGGGAGGCTCGGAGCCGTCGTCCACGATCACTATCTCGGTGAGCGCCTGCGGATAGGTCTGCTGCCCGATGGCGGCCAGCGTAATGTCGAGCGCATCTGGTGCCTGGTAGTAGGTGATGACAACGCTGACCGTGCGGGTCGGCGTCCAGTCACCGGGTTCCGGAACGTCGATGTCCGTCCAGAAAGCGCCAGCCGGACCGGTGGATGCTGGAGGTTCAGTGTGCACCACAGGGAGGATAGATCGATGGGCCGGGATGACTCGTGCAGGTGGCGGCCGGCGAGTCGAGCGGTTATCCGGTCAAGCGGTAGATCGTCCCGCCGCCCGACACGACATACACCCGGCCGTCGCCGTCGTGGCCGAACGACCAGATGGTGCCGAGACCCGGCAGGCCGGGCGTCCAGTCCCGCTCGTCCATCACCGAACCGTCGACCATCCGGAAGCTCCACACTTTGCCGAGCAGATCCCCGTAGAGGTAGGCGCCGTTGAGATAGGGAAGGCCGGCATCCCGGTGCACGTAGCCGCCGGTCACCGAGACCCCGACGGTGTGCGGATACTCGACGACGGGCAGGATGGCCCCCGTCGCCGAGCAGCCAACCGCCGGTTTGTAACAGTGGCTGCCCTCGAGAACGTTCCAACCGAAATTCATGGCCGAACCGCCCGGATCTACGACGTCGACCTCTTCCCAGCTGCCCTGGCCGACGTCTCCGATGTAGAGGAGCCCGGTCCGGCTGTCGAACGAGAATCGCCACGGATTACGGAGGCCGATTGCCCAGACCTCAGATCCCCAGGCGTTGCCGGGCGCCCCGTAGGGGGCCGGTCCGTCGACATCGAGACGGAGGATCGAGCCAAGCAATGTCGTCGGATCCTGGCCGTTTTCATGAGGATCCCCGCCTCCTCCTCCGTCCCCGAGACCCCAGTAGAGAAATCCGTCGGGCCCGAAAGCCAGCATGCCGCCGTTGTGGTTGGTGGCCGGTTGCTCGACCCGCAGGAGTTCAAGTCGGGTGCCGGGCGCCGCCAGCTTGGGATCGGCGCTGATCTGGTATCGAACGAGGCGACTGTCCCCGGCGGTGTCGGTGTAATCGACATAGAAGTAGCCGTTGGTGGCAAAGTCGGGGTGGAAGGCGAGGCCGAGGAGTCCCTGCTCCCCTCCCGATTCCACTATCGATCGAAGATCGAGGAACGGCTCGGCCGGCTTCACTCCCCCATCAATGATCCAGATTCGTCCGCTCAGTTCCGTCACGAACAATCTCGAATCGCCGGGCGGCGAGGTGACGAAGGTGGGAGCGTCGAAGCCGGACGCAACGATCTCGACGCCGAGCTGAAACGGTGCGACCGCGACCGGAGTGAACCCCAACGCCCGTCCGAGAAATGACGCCATCTGGTCGCGCCGGACAGGATCCGTAGGGCAATACAACGTGCCGTCGGGGTTGCAGCCGAGCGTTATGCCGGCCGCCGCGATGGCGTTGATGTTGGCCTCATGCACTCCGTCGACGTCGGTGAAAACATCGCCGGGGATCGGAGCGAGCGGAATCGCACGTGCCAGAAACGAGCCCATCTGAGCCCGAGTGACCGTTGCGGCCGGGCGGTAGGTGCCATCCGGGAACCCTGCCGTCACGCCGGCCTCGTACAGGCGGTTGATGTTGTCCTCGTGCACCGATCCGCGGTCGTCTGAGAAGTAGTCGGCAGCGGCCGGGGGTAGTCCGAACGCCCGGGCGATGAACGACGCCATCTGACCCCTCGTCACCGCCGCCGACGGGCAATACCGGCCGGGTTGGGCCGCATCACACCTGCCGTGACCCCGACGGCGGCGATGGCTTCGATCATCCCTTCATGGGTGGTGCCGTCATCATCCCAGAACGTGCCGCCTGGCGGCGGGGTGGCAGGTCTTTCGAAGCCGATGGGCCTGGGCTTCAGCTACTCCGCCGGACTCAACCCGCTGCGTTCCAGAGATTGTCTACATCGGTGATCTTCGAGTCGTGAACAGTGAACTCCCCGGCCGGCGCACAACGCGTGTGAAGATAGACGCTGAGGGGGCCGCCTCAGATGAGGCGGCCCCCCTAGTCAGGTTCTCCGCAACCCGAAGTGTCCGCTACTCACCAGTGTCGATAGCAGAGGACTCGCCGGGGCCGGATGACGGTTCGTCACCGAATGGCAAAATGATGCCGATGGGTGCGTACTTGGTTGCGAAGAAGGTTCCTGAGATATTGACATCGTCGAATGACACAGCGCCGGCTTGCTCATCACAGGTCAAGCTCAGCAACTGCCCGAAGGTGAAAAGGGAGGGGTTGTCGGCAGCTGCGATGGGAAGAACAGTATGCGCCGAAAACGCACGCCAGTCGGTTACGGCCGGATCACTCTCATCGAGACGAAACCAAGGTTCGGTGAAGTCAATGGCTCGAACGGTGCCCTTTTGCAACTGACAAAAGGCATAATCCGTGCCACCGCTGCCTGGCTGCCAATTACCGCTGACCTCGATCTTGACGTAACCATCGGATGGCACTCGTATCGTCGTCGAGATCATCGCCGCTGGCGTCGATGTCGCACCCACGACGGCAGTTGCGTAGTTGAACACGACGCCCGGCTCATTTGTGGTCTCGGCGTTGGTGTGATTGTGGGCGGTGCCGGCAAACTCGGTCGAGTCTTTGCCGTCCAGAAGATCCGAATCGGCTGCTTTCTCTGTCTTGCCTAGGAATGCTGTTGCATCCTGGAGAAAGGCCGTCGAATCCTTGCCATCCAACTTGTCGGCGTTCACACTCGGCGGAGTCGCCGGATCGTTGCCGGAGAGACGGTACATGAACGTCGCCATCTGCTCACGCAACACCGGATCTTTCGGACAATAGGTAGTCCCATCACCACAGCCGAGCGCCACACCCGAACTCTTCACGAACTCGATACCCTTGAAATGGGTCCTCCCGTCGGTCACGTCGCTGAACAGCGTGCCGGCCAGCGCCGCCGCCGGAATCAGCAGAAACGCCACCAAGGCCAACAAGAACACACGTCGTCTACTCATGACGACCATATGACCCTCCAGAATCTCAAACGTTCCCACACTGAGTGGGCTCCTAGTCGAACCTAGCAAAGCAACGAGTAGATGCGTGGGATTCTTCTGCCGTGTCCAACGTCGGCTGCAAGGCCGTCACTGAAAATGATGAGGAGACCGTGTACAGCCTCCTCATTCACGAGGCACCGTCACTAATCCGCCAGGGCGTCGCCGGCAACCAGTGCGTACGCTCCTTCGGTCGCCAACATCTCGTCATCGTCGATTCCCATCCAGGCCGGCACGGCGTCGCTTCGGATCAGAATCAGGTCATCGGAGGGAATACCGGATAGGCCATCAGGCGTGACCACCCTGACCGGCAGGTCCCAGTACCACGATGCCCAACGCGGAGCCGCCACGTTGGGTGCGACCCATACGGCGGTTTGCCCGGGTGGTGGTTCGATCCGATCGAGCAGGGCACCGGCATCTGCTCCGACCCGGAAGGCGGTCGTCCCGATACGGCCCAACACCGCCACCGACAACAGCACAGTCACTACTCCGACGGCGATCGTCGCAGCCGAAGCATGCACCCTATTCAGCCAACCCTTCACGAACTCAACCAGCGCCGCCATGCCGACGGTGATGGGCAGCAGCCAGTTGAGGTTCCAGAACTCGTGGCTGAAGGCGCCTTCACGCGGCCCCACCATCCACGCCAATGCCACCCCGCCGGTGATGATGACAACCGGCCGCGTACGAGCATCTACCAAACCGGCCGCCAACGACGGAACAATCAACCAGAGGTACCAGTCCGGCAGAAGCCTCGCCGCGTAGACCCACTGCTTGTCGGCGAACTGGCCCCAGGTGAACCCTGCACCGCTGGAACGGACACGAGCCTGACCCGCCAACTCGGAGAGATCGGTCGCAGACAGAATCCAGACGACCATGGCCAAGGCAGTCACGACCCCGGCGGCCGCCACCAGGCGCGTCGGGCGATCCCATCCCCGCCCGGCCAGCAACCACATACCACCCAGCGCCGCCACGGCAGCCGCCGGCCAGGCCAGGAGGACACTCGCCGCACCCAGCGCGGCCGTGATGCCCACCGCCACCGCGGAGGGCTGCTCGGTCCGTCTGAGATAGGCCACGGCAGCCAGAAACCCCACCGACGCCGAGAAACCGCCGCCCAGTCGCCCAAACGCCCAGAAGAACGTCGTGCTGGTGAGCGCCGCCACTGCCACCAGCGGCCCCGCCCATCCGAATGCCAGCTGACGGAGCAGGACGATCAAAGCCCACACGGTGAAGAAACCGGCCAGATACCCGAACACTCGCAGCTGGGCCTCACCCTCCCCCGCCACCGCATACACGATGATCTGAGCGATGTTCGTGAGAGGCGGATGGTGGGCGTAGGTATCCCCATAAGGCTGAAGATTGGTTCCCCAACCGGAGGCGGACGCCCCCATCTCCCAGAAGTTCCGAACCTGCAGGCCCAGCCTGCCGAGAATGCGGCCTTCGGTGGAATCACCCAGCGGGTAGGTGAAACCCGGCCACCACGAGACCCCGATGACCACGCTGAGAGCCGAAGCGACCAGCCACCCCCACCAATCGGGCAGTTTCCGGCGGGCGGTGAGATCGGGTGATGAGTCCAGCTGAGACAAAGCCCGGCTGAGGCTAGTGGTCCGTCGCGGATTTGGTGACTTGGTCTCCTGCCGGACGATCCCCGCTGTGGCAGGGTTCGTGGCACTGCCTACCCCGGTCATCAAATAGCAGACAGACCACTAGTTGGGTTCTGCGTTCCTTCGTTCGACTGAAACCGCCGCAGGTCCGAGCCGGCGGGCCGGGCCGCGGCTCCTCGGCTCAAGCCCGGGGTGTCAGCGAGCGCGGTAACCTCAGCCCCCACATGCATGACATCGACGTTTCCATCGTCCTGCCCGTCTTCAACGAAGAGGGGCACATCGTCGAGGAGATCGACCGGATCCGGACTGCAATGGACCGATCCGACTACTCCTACGAAGTGATCGTCGTAGACGACGGATCCACTGATCGGACACCGGACCTCGTCCACAACGTGCCCGGCATCCGCTTTGTTCGTTTTGATCAGAACCGGGGGTCGGGTTCCTCCCGGCGAGCCGGAACCCGCCTGGCGCGGGGCACAGTGGTCGTCTGGACGGACGCCGACATGAGCTACCCGAACGACCAGATCCCCCAACTCGTCGACCAGCTCCCGGGGTGGGACCAGGTCGTCGGAGCTCGCCGCAGCGAAGAGGGCACGAACAAAGCCTTGCGGGTGCCCGCCAAGTGGTTCATTCGCAAGCTGGCGAGCTACTTGTCCGACACAATGATCCCCGACCTGAACTCGGGGTTCCGGGCCTTCCGCCGTGACGTAGGCGAGCAGTTCCTCCACCAGCTTCCGAAGGGCTTCTCCTGCGTCACAACGCTGACGATGACCTTCCTCAACAACGGCTACTCGGTGCGATACGTACCGATCGTCTACGCCAAACGGGCCGGACAGTCCAAGTTCCACTGGTGGCGGGATACGCGGCTCTATCTGCTCCAGGTCGTACGCATGATGTTGTTGTACAACCCACTGCGTGTGTTCATGCCGGTTGCGCTCGTCGGAACGGTTGGCGCAATAGCAAAGCTCATATTCGACCTCGTGACCAAAGATTTCCGTGTGGCAACGAATACCATCGTGTGGCTGGGTGCGGCCATTTCGCTGATGCTCGTCGCACTGCTGTCGGATCTCGTCGTCAATCTCAATCGCGACAAGAACCACGTGCTTCCGGCGTCGGCGTACAGCTCCGGCTTCGACGACCCTCCGACGTTGTGAGCCGGGAGCGGATGAACGTCGTCGTCGCCGCCTGGATCGGGTCGACGAATCTCGGCGATGAGCTGATCTTCCGTGCCCTGGTCGGTCGTCTCCGGGAGCGGGATGTCGACGTCACGGCCGTTTCGGTGGATCCCGAGGGGACGGCACGGGACCACGCGGTCGCCGCCGTTCATCACTTGCACCCGTTTTCGGTGATGCAGGCAATCCGCAAATGCGACCGACTGATCTTCGGTGGCGGTGGGATCCTCCAGGACGAGACCGGGCACTGGAATCTCCCCTATCACCTGTCTCGCATGTGGATGGCCAGGGCAACCCGCACTCCGGTCGGAATCTTCGGAATCGGAGTCGGAGCACTCAATACGCGTTCGGGAAGATTCCTCGTTCGCCACAGCCTCTCCGGAGAAATGCCGACCAGCGTCCGCGATGAGGATTCCGCCACGCGGCTGGCGGACCTCGGCCTGGCAACTCCGATCACGGCCGCCGACCCTGCTTTCTCGCTCCCCACGCCGGCGGTGACGATGAGCGACCGTTTCGCCGTCTGCCTCCGTCCGCCCCTTGGCCCAAACCGGCTGCTGCCCGCCTCCCTTTCCGCCCGTTCCGCCGTCGATCCGGCCTGGATCGACTCGATGGCCCGTGCCCTCGACTCGGTGGTGGAAGCCACCGGTTTGACCGCTCACTTCGTCGCCTTCCAGACCGATCGCGACCATACCGTCCACCTGCAAGTAGCCGAACACATGAAGCATGAATCGTCGCTGGCCACTGCCACGCTCGACACGGTCCTCGATGAGATCGCAAGTGCGCGGGTGGTCATCGCCATGAGATATCACGGTGGGGTGACGGCCGCCGTAGCGGAGCGCCCGGTCGTTCTACTGCCGTATTCGCCGAAGGTGCAGTCGCTGGCCGCCGATCTGGAGTCGGGAGCGGTCATCGCCCCGGTCGACTCAGCATCGCTCCCCGCCGCTGTGATGGAAGTCATGGCTGATCCCCGACCGCTCGATGAGCGGATCAACCGGCTGCGGCTACGTGAGCGGCGCAATGATGAAGTTCTCGACCGGCTGCCGGAGAGTCGGTGAGTCGCCGGAGCCTCCTTCGAGCCGGTCGAGTGGCCTATCTCGCAATCCTGGCCGGGCTCCTGGTGTGGTTGGTGTGGACCCGCCGCTCGGATCTGGCCGAGGTACTGCAATCGGCTCGCCTCTCCCTGATCGTTGTCGCCCTGATCCTGAGCTTCGGCCAGATCGGGCTGGGCTCCAGCTTCTGGAACAGCTCGTTGAAAGCACTCGATCAACCAACAACATTTGAACAGGTGCTCGTGGCCTCGGGCCGGTCCCTCTTCGCCCGCTATGTTCCGGGCAGTCTCTGGTACGCGGCAGGCAAATCGGCGCTGCTCGCCCGCCACGGTATCGCCGCCACGCCCCTGATAGTCACCGCCGGTCTCGAGATGCTCCTCAGCGTCGTCACCGCCTTCGTCATCGGTCTCACCCTGCTGGTGCTGGGCGGGGAACTCCCGGGTGGTGCATGGTGGGCAGTCCCCCCGCTCGGCTTCGGCGGCCTGGCCTTGTCCCGTCCTGCTCTGAATCGGTTCATTTCCTGGCTGGCACGCCGCCGGAATCAAGGGGATCCACCCCGGCTATCCAACCGGGCCTACCTTCGGCTATTCGCGTGGACGGTGGCCTATTGGGCCTGGACTTCCACCAACTTCGTGATCTTCCTCCACGCCTTCCCGGACCTCGCCACCGGCCCGGCCTGGGTGCTGGCCGGAGCTTTCATGGTTGCGTGGGGCGTTGGTTTTCTCGCCCCGATCGCGCCGCAGGGAGTCGGGGTGTTCGAGGTGACCCTGGCTGCGCTCCTCGTGAGCGAAGGCCGCACGTACGTCGCCGTGATCCTGGGAGGCTTTCGCGCCCTGATGCTGGTGCGAGACGCGGTGGCGACCGCCGCCGCCGAGCTCAGCTCGTCGGCTCGTCGAGGAGCACCGCCAGTATCTCCGCGGATGGACTGACCGCCGGTTGCCTCATCGGCACCCGAACTGCTTCGGGGTCGGCGAGAAATCGATCGATGACTTCCGGGTCGTACCGGCCAACCACGACGTTGCCCCCGATTCCATCCGGGCGCTCGGACCGATCGCGCCACAGCAGGGTCGGGACGCCGAGAAGAGCGCATTCTTCCTGGATGCTGCCACCGTCGGTGATCACGAAGGGAGCGGCGGCCAGCATCCTAACGAACTCGCCGTGGCCGGCGAGGCCGACCCGCTCAACACCCGCACTCGCCAACCGCCGACCGAGGCCACGCTTGGCAAGGGCCGCTTCGGTTGGTTCGTGGAGAACAAATCGAACCGGGTATTGGGCGGCGACCCGTTCGACAAGGGCGATCATCGCTTCGATGCGAGGGCCGTTGTGGAGGTTCTCGACCCGATGCATGGTGGCCACCACCGGCCCCCCACCCGGTTCGGAGACGTCCGGCAGGGCAAACCCGACCGCTTCGAGCGATGTGTTCCCGGAGAGCGCCACAATGCGTCCCTTGACTCGCATGCGCTCCAGATTCCGAACGGCTGCCGCGTCTGGAGCAAACAGCAGGGAGGCCAACCGCATGGTGACGATGCGGATGATCTCCTCGGGGAAGGGATGGGTCAGCTTGTGAGAGCGGAGACCCGCCTCCAGGTGCGCCACCCGCAGGCCGGCCCGGCGCGCCATCAAAGCGGCCAGCAGGGTCGATGGTGTGTCGCCGTGCACGATGCAGATTCCCCCCATTCCGCCGAAGACCTCCGCCTGGAGCCGCCGGCGCCGCACCAGCCTTCCGGCCAGGCCCAGGCTCCACACCAACGCGCGGGGAATCGTCGCCACATCGTCGGCTCCCCCGAGGGTGAAATCGGGTCGACGGACGCCGAGTTCGGAGCGCATCGAGGCGGCGATGCCGGCGTGCTGTCCCGAATCGATGAGGCGGTAAGCCACTCCTCGTTCGTCGAAAAGCCGGAGCAGCGGGGCGGTCTTGATGTACTGGGCCTTGGTCCCGATAAAGACGTGCAGGCCGTCCGTCATCCGAAAGTGACCTCGGTTCCGATGGGCACCAACTCGATGATCAACTGACCCGACGGAAGCGCGAACGGCTCGCCCTCGGCGTCGAAGAACAGGGTGCCGGATGCCTGCGAAGCTCGCCGCCACTCCACTGCTACGGCCTCTCCTTCGTGAAAGACCAGCGCTTCGCCAAAACCGACAACGTCGAAATCCGGAACCTCGGCGCCCGCCACATCGGAATATCCGGCCGATCGCTGGGCGACGAACTGGATGACGACGGTGTCGCGGGTGAGTGTTTCGAGGTCATCGGGGCCCAGCACCTCGAACGGGATTCCATCCTGTGACCGGAGGTAGCCGCCGCCGGTATCGAACACGTACTCGATCGCCCGGCTCCCGAACCTGAACGATACCTGATCGGCGGATTCCCCCGCCGGCTGCCAGTCACCGGAGAACGGAAGCGGAGCGACCCGGGGCGGCCCTCCGATGGCGCGGGTGAGGGCCGTCGTGTAGTCGAGGAAGAGGTTGTGCGGCGCAACACCGTCCGAACGGGTGAGCGCGGCGACATCGGTCTCGTCGATCACGGCAACTCCTGCTGCTTGGACGAGGCGATAAACGAAGTCCTGACCACCGGAGAAGGCGAACAATGGAGCGAACGGGGCAACGATGGCGGCGTCCACGGGCCGGATCGACCTCACCGGGCCGACCGAGTCGGGTTCCTCACCGAAGTAGAGGGCGATGAACCGGGTCTCGCCGCCTTCGAGGAGTGTCTCGTAGATGAGGCCGGCCTCGCCCAACCCTGCCTGCGGGCGTTCCGCGTCGCCGTTCCCGACTCGCACCGCAATCACTTGCTGGTCACTCGGCGTGTCCAGTGGCGCACCCGTCAACGGGTTGCGGGACACCGGCTCAGGCGGAGCCGTCGCCTCGGGTGATTGGTCGCCGCTATCGCCAGGAATCGTTGTCGTGGATGTCGGAAGATCGGATGCTGCGGGCGACGAACCGTCATCGCCTCCCCACGTGACGATCACGGCGATGAGAGCGATCAATGCGACCGCCGCGGCCACGGAGAGCGGCTTCCAGTACGCACGCAACATTTCGGTCAACTTCGTCGTTTTGCACCTCCCGGGGAGGGCGAAGACTAGACCGTGAAGTTGTTACCCAGCATCAGTTGCTCAACCACCGCGGGTAGCGAATCGCGCCAGGAAGGCAACTCCGGCACGCCGAGGTCGGACCGCCGTTCTGAATCGAGTACCGAGTAGGCGGGACGCCGGGCAGGGGTTGGATAGTCGGCAGTTGTGCACGGTTCGATACGTTCGGAGTCGAGTCCGGCAATCTCCACCGCGCGTCTGGCCAGGTCGAACCAACTGGTTTGACCAGAATTCGTGAGGTGCAACAACCCGGTGGCGCCTCGTTCGAGCGCGGCGAGGGAGGCGGCGGCGAGGTCGCCGGCCATCGTTGGACGGCCGAGCTGATCGGATACCACTCGCACCGACCGGTTGCGCGCCAGATTCAGCATCGTCGCCACGAAGTTCGCATGGGTGCCGGAGATGACCCACGATGTACGGATAACGAGGCTGCCCGGATAGCGAAGGGCCTCTCTTTCCCCTGCCAGTTTGCTGCGTCCGTAGGCGTTGATCGGGGCGGTGGGGTCGGACTCGACATAGGGTCGGGTTGCGGTCCCGTCGAAGACGTAGTCGGTGGAATAGGTCAGGAATGGGATCCGCCGACCGGCGGCCGCCGCCGTCGCCAGTTCACCAACGGCGCTCCCGTTGACCGTCGTGGCGGTCGCTTCGTCATCTTCGGCCCGGTCTACGGCGGTGTAGGCGGCGCAGTTGATGATGGCGGACGGTTCCCAGCGGGCCAGCGTCGGACCGATCGCCCCGAGGTCCAGCAGATCGAGTTCATCCCGGGCGGGAAAGAAAGCGTCTGGCAGGAGGGCCCGGAAGGCGGTACCCACCTGACCGGAGCCGCCGATGACGACAACCCGACCGGTCAACGCTGCTCCGCCAGCACATCCTCGAGATAGCTCCGATAGCTCGAGGCCGGCATCTCCTCGACCACCAGACGGAAGGCCGCCTCGTCGACGAAGCCCTGTCGGTAGGCGATCTCCTCGAGGCAGGCGATCTTGATGCTCTGGCGGTGCTCGACGGTGGCGATGAAGTTGGCAGCCTCGAGCAGACTGTCGTGCGTGCCGCTGTCCAGCCAGGCAACTCCCCGGTCGAAGATCTGTACCTTTAGCTCTCCCCGCTCCAGATAGACCCGATTGAGGTCGGTGATTTCCAGTTCGCCTCTGGCAGACGGCTCGATGGATTTGGCCACCTTGGCGACGTTGCCGTCGAACACGTACAGGCCGGGAACGGCGAACTTTGACTTCGGCTTGGCCGGCTTCTCCTCTAAGGAGAGCACGCGCCCGTCGGAGTCGAACTCGACGACTCCATAGCGTTCGGGGTCGCGAACCGGATAGCCGAAGACGAATGCACCGGTTTCAAAGGTGGCCACAACCTCCTCGAGGCCGATCCGCCCGTAGAAGATGTTGTCCCCCAGAATGAGGGTCACGGGTTGCCCTGCAATGAACTCCTCACCGACCAGGAACGCCTGGGCAATGCCTTTGGGCTCCGGCTGGACTGCATACGACAACCTGATTCCCCACTGTGTTCCGTCGCCGAGCAGTTCCTGGAAGCGCGGCAGGTCGTGCGGCGTGGTGATGACCAGCACCTCACGAATGCCTGCCTGCATCAGTGTTGCCAGGGGGTAGTAGATCATCGGCTTGTCGTAGACCGGTTGCAGCTGCTTCGAGGCGACCCGCGTGATGGGGTCGAGCCGGCTGCCGGCGCCCCCGGCGAGCACGATGCCTTTCATCGTTGCCCGCCCTTCAAGGGTCCCCACCAGTCTTCCCGGTCCCGGTACCAGGCGATCGTGTCGTCGAGGCGCTTGTCGATGGTGTGCCCTGGAGCCCATCCCAGTGCACGCAGCTTCGAGGAATCGACCGCGTACCGAAGGTCGTGGCCGGGCCGATCGGCGACCGGCTGAATGAACGACTCATCCCTACCCAGCAGTTCGATCAGGCGGTGGGTCAGGTCGATGTTGGCGAGCTGGGCGTCTGCCCCGATGTTGTAGACCTCACCCGGGTTTCCGGCATCGAGGAGGAGGTGGATTGCCGAGCAATGGTCCTCGACGTGGAGCCAGTCGCGCTCGTTGCGGCCGTCGCCGTAAAGGGGCACCGGTTTGCCGACGAGGAGATTGGTGATAAACAGCGGGATGACCTTCTCGGGGAACTGGTAGGGCCCGTAGTTGTTCGTGCAGCGGGTGATGATGGCCCGGTAGCCGAACGTCACGGCGTACGACTGGACGAGCAGATCGGCGGCGGCTTTGGAGGCGGCGTACGGGGAGGACGGCGCCAGGGCGGCATCCTCGGGGGCGAAACCCTGCGCAATCGTTCCGTAGACCTCGTCGGTCGAGACCTGCAGGAACATGGGGACTTCGTGACGGCGGGCGGCCTCAATGAGCACGCCGGTGCCGACGACGTTGGTCTCGAGGAAGACGGCCGGGCCGTCGATCGACCGGTCGACGTGGCTCTCGGCGGCGAAGTTCACGATCACGTCGTGGCCGGGAACGAGACCTTCGACCAGTTCGGTGTCCCGAATATCGCCGTGCACGAATCGATGGTTCGGTGACTCGTCCAGTTCGTCGACCGTGGCCTTGACTCCGGCGTAGGTGAGCAGGTCCAAATTGGTGATCTGGGCGTCTGCTTCGTGTTGCAGGATGTACCGGACGAAGTTAGAGCCGATGAACCCTGCTCCTCCCGTCACGAGATAACGACGGCTCATCCCTCTCCTCATTCGTATACGTCGGCTGCGAACAATCCCGGCGCAGCATCGTCCTTGGCCGAGAGTATCGGCCGTCCGCCGTCCAGCGGCCAATCGATGCCGATTTCCGGATCATCCCATCGCAATGTGCGATCCCACTCGGGGTTGTAATAGTCGGTCGTCTTGTAGACGAGGTCGGCGTACTCGGTGATGACCAGGAAACCGTGGGCGAAGCCTTGAGGAATCCAGAGTTGGCGTCGGTTCGCATCGGATAGTTCGAGACCCAGCCAGCCACCGAAGGTCGAAGAGGACCGTCGCACATCGACGACAACGTCGAACACCGACCCGGCCACCACCCGCACGAGTTTTCCTTGTGGTTGCCGGAGTTGGTAATGCAAACCGCGCAGAACGCCTTTCCGTGAACGCGACTGGTTGTCCTGCACAAAATCGACGTCGCGGCCGACCAGATCCTTGAAGACATTCCGGTTCCATGCTTCGAAGAAGAACCCACGATCGTCTTCGAACACGCCCGGTTCGAGAACGAGCACTTCGGGAAGGGCAGTCTCTACAGCTCTCAAGAATGGTGCTCCATAGGCCGCCAGCATAGGGGTGCGGAACTCCCGAAACCCTGCCTGGCTAGCATCCACCTCGCATGCAATCCGAGGACGCTACCCCAGCAACCGGCGATCAGGGCGGACCTGAGACATCGGCCCTGTTCGAACATCTCGAGCAACTCCATGCCCGTGCCGGCGAGCTCGAGCAGCGGATGGCCGGCCTCCAGAATGACGCCGTGCCAGATGTCGACGGAGCCGATCATGCCCGACTCGTATCAGAGCTTCGAGCATCCCGCAATGAACTGGCCAGTCTCCGCAAGCGCAAGTCGGTTCGTGTTGCACTGAGATTTGCAGAGGTGGCGTATCCCCTGGCTCGCCGGTTTCGTCGTGTTCGATTGCCGAGGCTACCCGCCAGGCTCCGCGCTACCCGGATGGAGGCCGCCCTTCGCAAAGCGCGACCAGATCAGGGACCGGCCGGTGGTGGGCTGGTATCGATGATTGTGGTCACCCGCGACGGCGGAGAGCACCTGGAACGCCTCCTCGACGGCCTGGAAAATCGCACGGCCTACCGCGACTTCGAGCTGATCGTGGTGGACAACGATTCGACGGATCACACACAATCGCTCCTCGACCGTTCGTGGAGTTTCCCGGTAAACATCATCCACAACACTTCGAACCGCACATATTCGGAGGCGAACAACCAGGGCCTCGCCGCGGCCGGTGGTGACTACATCTTGCTCCTCAACAACGATGTCAGCCCGATCAACCCCGGTTGGCTGGGGGCGTTGGTGAAGGCGACGACCGAAGGTGACAACGTGGTCGGCGCCGGTGCTCTGCTCGTGTATCCGGCTCAGACCGGGAACGAAGGGGCCAAGCCGCTGACCGTCCAGCATCGCGGCATCGCCTTCTCGTGGCGAGACCACGCTCCGCGACCGGTCAACCTCGGATCCGGCGAGGACCCCAGGAGTGGGAAGTGTCAAGCGGTCGTTCCGGTTCCGGCAGTCACCGGAGCGTGCGCTCTCTTCGGGCGCGCCGCCCTCGAGGCAGTTGGTGGCCTGACGGAGGGATACGTCTACGGGTGGGAAGATGTCGATCTCTCCATGAAGCTTCGCCGGGCCGGCGGCGAACTGGTCTTCTGCGGGCAGGCCGCGCTGTATCACTATGAGTTCGGCACCCAGTCGAAACTCGGCGCCGAAAGACGGCGTATCAACTACCTGGGGAATTCGCGTCGATTCCTCGAGACCTGGCAGCCCTACTTGCGGAGAGCGCTGGTCACAGATCAGCTGGCCGGGGCGGGCTTCTGGGCGGTTGATGGAGTCAGAAAACTCGCCATCACGGTCACCGATGAGGACCGAACGGCCGGGTTTGGGGATTGGTACACGGCCCACGAACTGGGCGATCAGCTGACGGCCCTGGGCTGGAACGTCGCCTATGCGCCCCGAAAGCGCGACGCCTGGTATGAGATCGCACCCGACACGGATGTCGTGATCAACCTGCTGCCGCAGTTCGATGTGACGCAAGCCCCGGAAGGCGCTTTCACGGTTGCCTGGGTGCGCAATTGGGTCGACCGGTGGCTGGAGAACCCGTCGTTCCGCTATTACGACCTGGCGGTTGCTTCGACGGGCAAGTTCGCCGCAGCCATCGACCGGGCCTCCGAGGTCGACGTCAGCGTCCTGCCGCTGGCCACGAACCCGGAGCGCTTTCAGCCGGGCGAAACCGACGTCGCCCTCGCCGCCGATTACACCTTCACGGGCAGCTTCTGGGGAAAGGGACGCCAACTGGAACGGTTCCTCGACGTCCGACCTGGTGAGACCTTCACGATCTTCGGCAAGGGTTGGGACCGCCGTCCACGTGGTCAACGATACTGGCGGGGGCACCTCGAGTACGATCGCCTGCCCGCGCTCTACAGCTCGGTCACGCTGGTACTCGATGATACCGTTGAGCCCAACCTCCCCGCCGTCAACTCGAGAGTGTTCGACGCCCTGGCGGCCGGGACCCTCGTACTCTCCGACAACCCGGCCGGTTCCGAGGAGTGGTTCGATGGACTCCTGCCCACCTACACCAACCGCATCGAACTGCGCGCCCAACTCGATCGGTATCTGGCCGACGACGACCTCCGCGCCGAGACCGTCGACAAGCTCCGGGCGCTCGTGCTCGAACGACACACGTACAAGCAACGAGCCCAGCAGTTCATCGAGGCCATTTCAGCGTCGTTGAACAAGCCCCGGGTTGCGATCCGTATCGGCCCTCCTGGTTGGGATGTAGCTGATTCGTGGGGAGATACTCATTTTGCCCGCCATTTCGCCCGGGCACTTAGGAAGCAGGGTTTCGCCACCGACATCACGATCGTCCCCGAATGGGATTCGCTGCGATATCAGCATGCCGATGTTGTCCTGCACTTGCGAGGTTTGACACCCTACGCGGTCAAACCGGGCAATCTCAACGTGCTGTGGATCATCAGCCATCCCGACGACATCACGCCCGAGGAGTGCAATGCCTATGACCTCATATTCGTTGCATCAACGCACTTCGCCGCCAGACTGGCGACGATGACCGATGTGCCGGTGCATGTGCTTCAGCAAGCAGCCGCCGAACCCCCGAAGGTGGCGGCAGAGGCGGCCAAGTCGCACGGCATCGTCTTCGTAGGGAACGCCAATCGCGAGCGACCGGTCGTACGGTGGGCGATCGACTCCGGCTTTGAGATCTCGGTGTTCGGCGAGGGTTGGCATGGCCTCATTCCCGGCCGCCACATCAAGGGGGCTCACATCGCCAACGACGAACTGCCGAAGTTGTACGAACAATCCGCAATCGTGCTCAATGATCATTGGACCGACATGCGACGCGAAGGTTTCGTTTCCAATCGCATCTTTGACGCCCTGGCGGCAGGGACGATGATTGTGTCTGATCCCGTTGAGGGTCTGTCCGAGTTGTTCGGCGATGCAGTACCGATCTACCACACCCAGAGTGAACTTGCCGATGTTCTTGCGCACTACCTGGACGATGGTGCTGACCGCGCTCGTCGCATCGAATCTGCCGTCGAGCTGGTCCGCCAAGAACACACTTTTCACGAACGCGCCCACCGTTTTGCCGAGGCCGTCTTGCCACTACTGCTCCGACAAGACGGGAACGCCGGGACCTCGTCTCACTCGCGAACGAATAGCCAGTGATACGTCGGCGACACTCCGTAGTCCTGCACGCTGGAATGTAGGTACTTCGGCCGCCTGGCTACTAATTCGAACCCCCGCCTCTCCAGTTCTGGCAGGTAGTCGGTATTCGTGCCGTCGGTCTCGCGAGCCATGAGGCGCGTTCCACCGTGGGTGCCTCGGTTGGGTACCACCATCAGAAACTTGATACTGGATTCGGCGATTGTGTCCAACCAGGATCGCACCACTGTGAATGAGCACTCCGAGAAGCTATGCATATTGACAGCCACATCAACTTGCTCCGAGCCAAGCCAGATGTCGAGTGAAGGTAGCTCGAGGACGGTCGACCGGTCGTCCACACCACGATAGGCAAGGTAGAACTCACTGAGGAAGGTTGATTCGGCCACCGCGTCGACAGTCGCGACTGACGCGGTATCAGGAAACGCTTCAATCAAGCGATGGGCGAACCGGCCGTACCCGGCTCCGATGTCCAATAGACGCAACTGCGGCCAGCGAGAGATTCTGTATCGCCCTGGGATTCTTGGAGACTCTTTACCTTGGAAGCGAGGATGGAGTTATGTCAAAGAAACTGCAGGCGCC
>JARGFH010000046.1 GCA_029210695.1 Acidimicrobiia bacterium | reverse complement strand
GGCGTAGTAACCATCAGATTGGCAGAGCCCTCCTAATCAACCGGGAACCCCTACACCCCGCTCAATTCCGAAGCGCCACGAAACCGATCTGGTGCGCTTCCGCATCGATACCAGCGACATGGATGCAGGAACTCACACCCTGCAGATCGAGGCAACCTACTCCAAGGGCGGGACCGCGGGCTCACTGGCGGGAACCGTCACGCTGATCGTGAGCGAACCGTCCGGCTAGCGGCCGTGCAAGAATCGCAGTCATGCAGCGACCTCCAATCGACGGCCAGATCACCTTTCTGACCGTCGCCGACCTCACCTCGAGCAGCCGGTTCTACGGCGAACTCCTCGGGCTCGACCTCGTACTCGATCAAGGTCCTTGCCGGATCTACCAGGTCACCCCGGCTGCCTTTGTGGGCATCTGCACACACAGGGAAGATGTGCAATCGGAGGGTGTGATCATCACAATCGTGACCGATCATGTCGACGAGTGGTTCACGCAGCTTCGCGATGCGGGAGTGCCGTTCGAGTCGGCACCGACCCGCAACGACCGCTTCGACATCTACCACGTGTTCTTGCGTGATCCGGATGGACACCTGGTCGAGATCCAGCAGTTCTTGGATCCGAATTGGGCAGGCCCGTAGATGGCACCTCGTTGGGATGAATACCAGGGAGTCCGGCGGTTGCCCACCTCAGGGCAGGTCTCTGGTGGACGACTGCGCCGGGCGATGCGGCGCACACGATCTCAGAGGTGAAGGTATGAGACCAACAGGTCAATCATCCTCCGGCAGCTAAACGTCCATGGCGGCGGCCGAGGAAATAGGTCGCGATGGCGGCGGCGACCGCTCCGGCGGTTGCTGAGGTTCCCGCCACAACCCTCTTAGCGGTCCGGGAGAAGATCACTATCGGCCAGCCGCGCCGACGGGCGTGATCGGCCAGTTCACCGTCCGGATTGACCGCCACCGGATGGCCGACGAGCTCCATCATCGGGAGGTCGCTGATCGAGTCGCTGTATGAGTAGCAGAGCGACAGGTCGTAGTTGTTTCCATCGGCGAGGTCGCGCATCGCCCGGGCCTTGCCCTCCCCGTAAACGAAATGGCCCGTGAGGCCACCGGTGTAGCGGCCGTCGATGATCTCCCCCTGAGTGCCGATCCCCCCGGTCATGCCGATGGCCCCGGCCAATCGATCGACGATCTCCTGTGGAGAGGCGGAGACGATATAGGTATCGCGCCCGGCCTCCTGATGCATCTTGATGAGCGCCGTTGCCTCCGGTCGGACGCGGGACGCAAGCCGGGGGATCATGGCCTGGCCGACCTCTTCGAGGTCGACCAGTTCGACGCCGGCCACAGCCGAAAGGATCCGCTCGCGAACGGCTTCGGATCGGTCGTCGGTTGCTCCGAACCAGCGGAAGATCAGGGCTCCCGCCGCGTCCCGCACGAGGCTGCTCGTCGGCATCAGTTTCTGACGCCACGCAGTCACCCCGAAGGAGAAGGCCGACGATCCGCTGATCAACGTTCGGTCGAGGTCGAAGAAAGCGGCGGCAGGGCGGAGGTCGGTCACAACCAGAAACCTAGTCCCGAGTTTTCTCCGCAATGCAGTGAATCACCACGGTCCACAGTATTGCCGAGAAAACTCATATCTCGAACGGGGCGCCGTGGCCGGGGACGATTACATCCGCCAGGGACTTCACTCGCGCCCGATTCGGCCCGAGGAGTTCCGGATTGGTGGCGCGGGGGTCGCCTTCGATGTCTCCATTCCACCAGAGATGGGTGCACGCCACGACACCGGACGGCGTCGTCACCAACGTCGTGATGTCCTGGAGCGTATGACCGGGCGTTTCTATCAACTGCACATCCGGCGACACCCGAAAACCCTCTGCGGGGCGGTCCGTCCACCGGTCGCCCTGGTAGATGGCCCAGTGATCATGGAACCGCGCATTCTCGAATAGCGCCGCATGCAAAGTGTGATCGGGATGATGATGGGAGAAAACGACGTCTGTGATCGAGCCCGGCTCTACGCCGAGTGCACGCAGCGGTTCCAGGATCACCGCCCGGTCGGGCACCATGCCCGGGTCGACGACGATCCGACTGTCCCCGTCCTCTAGGTAACTCACCGTCGACGCAACACCCGGCGTCACATATCCCGCAAACAGCAACTCGAACCTGGCCATCGCCACCTCCTGCGTAGGATGCAAGCAGCTACCCGGGATTCCTGCACGTGGGTCGTGGAACCTTTGCCATCATCGTCGCCATCCTCATCGTCGCCGTGGGCGGATCGTTCATCGGCGGACGTCTCAGCGCTCAGGAGTTCCTCACCATCGTCGGTCTGTTCATGCTGTGGGCGGTGGGAGTGAGCGCCTACCGGGGAATCGTCAGATTGCGGAACCGCATGACACCGCCACGGGCCCGTGACGACGAGTAGGTTGAACGTTGACAACGAGGGAGGTCGTCTGATGGAGTTCATGATCATCATGCTCTTGTTTGTCGTCGCCAGTGCCGCGATCGGGTACGGGCTCACCGTCCTGTACAACCGTTCGAGCGAGCGGCGAGAAGCCTAGAAGCTGAGATCACAGCTCATATTGGGGATCGGCCGGTCGGACCGGCGTGGGTAAGTTTGTGCTTGGAGGGCCATGGCGCACTTCGACAATCCTCTCCAACTCCTGGACTCATTTGCCGGTGCCACCTCCGGTTACCCATTCGGACCCGGTGCCCTGGTCTACAAGGTCGGCGGAAAGATGTTCGCTCTCGTAGCCGACGATGTCGAGCCGTTCAGAATCAGCCTGAAGTGCGAACCCGACCTGGCGTTGGAACTCCGGGCCCTGTATCCCGGAGCCGTCTCGGCCGGCTACCACCTGAACAAGCGCCATTGGAACACGATCGAAATGAACGACACGCTCCCGAAGGCAGAGCTCGAGGAATGGATCAGCCACTCATACGATCTCGTCGTAGCCGGGCTCCCGCGCCGTCAACGGGAAACCCTCAGGTGATCACGACATCCCGCGTGTGATAGCCGGTGGCGCCGTCCGGAGCCGGAGGGGCGATGTCGGACGTTTGAGTTGCACCATCGGCGTCGGTTGCACGGACTCTGATGGAGTGATCGCCGGCCGCGGCTTCCCAGTCGATCGCCCACTGCCGCCAGGAGTCCTTTGAGAGCTCGGTCGACAGCTCCGCCTGCCTCCACGGTCCGTCATCGACCTGGACCTCGACCCCGGCGATGCCGCGGTCGGGAGCCCAGGCAACCCCGGCGATCGGGATAGTCCCGGCCGCCAACTGCTCGCCCTGGCGCGGAACGTCGATCCGGGATTGCGTCTTGATAGGAGCTTCCTTGGACCATCCGCGCGGAATCCAGTAGGCGTCGAACGCATCCCAGGTAGTCAGCTCTATCTCGGACAACCACTTGGTGGCCGACACGTATCCGTAGAGCCCGGCAACAACCAGCCGGGCGGGGAACCCGTGCTCGAACGGAAGTGGCTCACCGTTCATAGCAATGGCGACCATCGCCTCCCGTCCGTCGAAGGCGGCTTCGGCCGGGAATCCGACCGTGAAATCGTCGACGGACCGGCCGACGATTTGCGTCGCACCCTCCTGCACACCGGCACGGTCGAGAAGGTCACGGAGCGGCACTCCCAACCATCTGGCATGCCCCACGAGGCTCCCGCCAACCCGGTTCGAGACACAAGACAACGTGACGAAGCGCTCGACCATGGGAAGGTCGAGCAGGTCATCGAACGTCAACTCGATCGGCCGATCGACCATACCGCTGATCTTGAGCGTCCATCCATCGAGATCGACCCTCGGCACCGAAATGGCAGTATCGATGCGGTAGAAGTCCGCATTAGGGGTCACGAGTTCGGAGATCCCCTCCACCGCTATTGCGTCACCTTGGGCGGGCAGAGCCTGTGCGCTCGACGGGCCGGGCAAGATCACGTCCTCCCGACCGGAGACGGCGGCCCGCATGCGGCCGACGAGCAGCCGGCCGGTGGTAGCCGCCAGGACCGCGAATGCGGCGAACCCTCCTAAGGCGACGAGGAAGCGGCGGCGGCTCTCATCTTGCTCAGCCGCGGCCACCCGGCTGGTCAGGAAACGGAGGACCGCAATCCCCGCAAACACCCCACCCCACACTGCGACGATCCCCTGGGCACGGGAGACGAGCGGATCCTGCCATGCGGCGATCGATCCAATCGCGCCGGCGGCCACAAATGCCAGGGCCGCCGCCCCGAAACTACGCACCGCCAAACGCCCTACCGCGGCGCCGGCGACCAATCCGGCAACCACGATCCCGGCCACCAGCACCGGTTTGTCGTAGAACCCGAAGATCCTGATACCGAATCGGACGACGCTCTCCGGAGCTAGGTCGATGATGAGGTTGCCCACGGCCACGACCATCGACACTCCAGTCGAAAGCAGGCCGGAGAGTAGTTCGACCACGCCGAAGGCGACAGCTACTGCGACCGCCCCGGCCGCGGCCGGACGGCGCGGTTTGAGGGAAGATTCGGTAGTCATGGGCGACACCCTACGTATGATGGCAGTTCAACCGGAACCCTCGGCACGGTTGTTTCGCGGTTGTTAATCGAAGGTCGGATGCCTGTTCTTGCGTCACTCCCGGGCGAGTACCGCCGCCGCACATCGACGCACGAACGCGCTTCTCGGTCCATTGTCCCCTGGCGTTTACCCGTGCTTCGTGGCAGTCTGAGAACGGAGGACTCGCAAATGGATGACACAACCGCGGCCATGCTCCAGAGATGGTTCAAGAGGCTGAATCGCTGGATCATGATCCCCATGTGGAGACTTGGCCTCAGACGGCTCATCAACATCTGGCCGACCGTTGGGGGTCGAATCCTGGTCCTCGTCCACACCGGGCGAAAGACCGGTGCACGACACCTCACCCCACTCAACTATGCGCCATCCTATTCGTCGGTGTACGTGCTCGCCGGATTCGGCGCCCGCACAGACTGGTACCGCAACGTGCTGGCCGGTCCCGCCGTCGAGGTCTGGCTCCCCGATGGACGCTGGCTCGCCGAAGCAACCGACGTCTCCGACCACCCGCTCCGGATTTCGATAATCCGCGACATCCTCATCGCCAGCGGTTTCGCCGCTCCGGTAGCAGGGATCGACCCCAGACGCCTCTCCGACGATGAACTGGTCGCCAAGACGGCCGACTACCGGCTGGTCGAACTCCAGTACCGGGCCGACGCAACCGGAACGAGCGGACCGGGAGACCTCGCCTGGATCTGGGTTGCGCTGGGGGCCTTGTTCATTATGGACAAGCTGCGCAGGAAGTAGCCGGGGTACCATCGGACGATGGCGAATTCGAGCATTCTCCTGGGGGAGGACGGGACGGCCCGTTGCCGGTGGGCAGGTTCAGACCCTCTATATCTCTCGTACCACGACACCGAATGGGGGTTTCCGTCTCGCGACGACACGAGACTGTTCGAGAAACTGTGCCTCGAGGGTTTCCAGGCCGGACTGGCCTGGATCACGATCCTCCGCAAGCGCGACAACTTCAGGGCCGCGTTTTCCAATTTCGACATCCCGACCGTTGCCTCGTTCGGATCCGACGACGTGGAACGGTTGCTCGGCGACGCCGGCATCGTGCGGCATCGCGGGAAGATCGAGTCGGCGATCAGCAACGCCGGGAGGGCGCTGACCCTGATCGAGGAGTTCGGATCGCTTTCCTCCTACGTGTGGGGCCAGGCCCCGCCACCGCAACCGGCGCCGCGGAAACTCGAAGACCTCCCGGCCCTGACCGATGCCTCCACTGCGCTGAGCAAGGATCTCAAGAGACGGGGGTGGTCGTTCGTAGGCCCAACCACCCTCTACGCCTTCATGCAAGCGATGGGCCTGGTCAACGATCATCTGGCGGGATGCGAGATTCGGAGCCGCATCGAGCGACCGGGGTAGGACTCGGCTACCCGGCCGACCGGGACGCCTCCTTGATGGCTGCCCGCGCCGCGTGATATCCGCACATGCCGTGCACGCCGGCGCCCGGCGGAGTTGCAGACGAACATAAGTACAAACCTTCGCCGATTCGATAGGGTCTCGTCTCCCCGAACTGGAGGATCCGGCGGACGCCGAACGCTCCCCCGGCAATGTCGCCTCCGACGTAATTGGAGTTGTAGTCCTCGAAAGCGGTGGGCCCCATCACGTGTCTCGCCAGGATCAGATCACGGAACCCGGGGGCAAAGCGCTCGATTTGTGCCTCGATCGATCCGGTCATATCCCGATCCGATCGGGCGGGTACATGACAGTACCCCCAGGCCGTGTGCTTGCCGGCGGGGGCCCGGGTCTGGTCGAACAGCGACTGTTGGGCGACGATGACGAAGGGACGATCGGGATGGCGGCCGGAATGGACGGCCTCCTCGGCAGCCGCCACCTCCTCATAGGTCCCGCCGACATGCACGGTTCCGGCCCGTCCGCTTTCCTCGTCTGCCCACGGAATCGGGCCGTCCAGTGCCCAGTCCACCTTGAACGCGCCGGGTCCGGTCTTCCGGCGGCCGAGACGGCGCCTCGACGCACCATCCAACCGATGGCCACCGATGCGCAAAGCTGCCTCGGGCATCACGTCGAGCATGACGATCGGTGCCGGGGGGATCCCGTCCAACGACCGGATGACGCGTCCCATCTCCACGGTTCCCCCACCGTTGACGACTCGGGCGGCCAATTCCTCGGCGAGTCGCTGCGAGCCACCCCGCACCATCGGCCAACCGTAGACGTGCGCCGTCACCGCGAAAATCGATGCCACGGCCCCCGTAAACGGGTGGTTGAAGGGAGCTATGGCATGAGCGGCCAGACCGGCGTAGAGCGCCCGGGCCGGGTCGGTCTGCAGACCTCGCACAACCGTCGAGGCAGGGAGAAGGCCCGGGAGGCCAAATCGACCCAAGGTCACCGGATGCGAAGGAGGTATTCGCAGAGGGCCGAGTATCTGGCCAATCACATCGTGCGCATTCTCAACGAGCCGGCCGACAAGGCGGCGATAGCGCGCCCCGTCCGTTGCCAGACCTCCGACGGTGTCATCGAGGCTTCGATAGAGGGCACCGACGCGCCCACCGTCGAGCGGATGGGCAACAGGAATCTCCGGATCGACCCAGTCGCCGGCGCCGATCTCGCGGAAGAACGGCGAAGCCACGCCGAGCGGGTGAATCGCAGAGCAAACGTCGTGCAGAAAACCGGGCAGCGTCAGCTCGTCGGTGCGCGTTCCTCCGCCGATCCGGTCCGAGCTCTCTATAACCAGGACCCGCCTTTCGGATTGCGCCAGAACCACGGCAGCAGCCAGACCATTGGGACCCGAACCAATTACCACGGCGTCGTATTCAGCCATGCGGCCATTCTGGTCCACCCACCGAGGCCTTGATCCATATGCCGCGCTCCGGCACCCCGGTCGAGCTGCCAGATCTATGGTGTGTCGATTGCTTGGACAACTACGCTCACACATCGGATGGAGATGAATAGAAATCCTGTGACTGAGATGATGGGCCGTCGCCTCCGTCTCGCCGTCGTCGGCGGCGGACCGGGGAGCTTCATCGGCGCTACGCATCGGGCGGCAGCCCGACTGGACAATCGTTATGAGCTTGTTGCCGGCGTTCTGGCATCAGATCCCGATCGGTCTCGTGCTGCAGGACAGGCGATCGGGATCGACGCAGACCGGGCCTACGGCGAGGTTCTCGAACTGTTGGACTCCGAAGCAGGCCGCCAGGACGGTGCCGATGTCGTTGCCATCATGACCCCGAATGACAGTCACCACGCCTATTCGATTGCAGCCATAGATCGCGGGTTCGACGTCATCTGTGACAAACCCATCACCAACACACTCGAGGAAGCCGTCGACGTGCTCGAGCACGTTAGGACGTCCGGGCTCGTCTTCTGTCTGACGCACAACTACACGGGCTACGCAATGGTGCGACAGGCGCGGGCCATGATCGAGAGCGGGCAGCTCGGCGAAATCAGACTGGTGCAGGTCGAGTACGTCCAGGGCGGCAAAGCCGACGAACACGATCCAGTACCGAAGGCCGGGCTGCCCTGGCGCTATGACCCGGTCCGTGGAGGACCCTCGCTGGTGATGGGCGACATCGGAACCCACGCCCACAACCTCATCCGGTTCGTAACGGCACTGGAAGTGTCGGAGGTCGCCGCCGAGATCGGCCACATCGTCCCCAACCGGCTCGTCGACGACTACGCCTCCGCCATGCTCCGTTTTGACAACGGTGCAAGAGGGAGCTTCTGGGTCACTCAGGCCGCCGCCGGCGTCGAAAACTGCCTCCGCATCCGGGCATCCGGTACGGCCGGCACGATCGAGTGGATGCAGGAGCAACCGACCAACCTGATCTTCAAACCCCTCGAAGGTCCGGCTGAGGTCCGAACACCCAATGGGCCGGGCACTCTGCCCCTGGCCGCCCGCGCCAGCCGCATCGTCGCAGGACACCCGGAAGGCTTCCATGAAGGCTTCGCAAACGTATATTCCGATGCGGCCGAGGCGATCGCGGCGCGGCGCTCCGGTGAAGCCGCCGACCCGCTCGCCATGCATTTCCCGAACGCCCTGGACGGAGTTCTCGGCACGAAGTTCGTGGAAGCCGCCATTGCATCGAGTACCGCAGGTGGAGCCTGGACCAGCGCGACCTTGGATTTCGACGTGTGATCAAGCCGGCTTGCCTACCCGGCCGCGGCAGCCAGGACCCGCTCGACGACTTCCATATTGGCAACACCATCCTCCGGGGGCGTTGGCACGGCGGAGTCATCGAGGATCGCCCGAGCGAACAGCTCGGCCTGGATGGTGTACGGATCGACGGCGGGGAAGGCGATCGTGACCGTGTCGGGATCCGTCGGCGGGTTGCCGCCACCCGTGACGAATACCCTGGTCTCGGCATCGGGTGGGATGTTGAAAGGTATTTCGACCTCGATGCGCCCGGCAGTACCCATGAGATGAACCCGCTGGTCGGGCTCAGCCTGTGTGGAGACGGTGAACGTAGCCTGGCCTGCTCCGAATTCGAGCAAAGCGGAGGTCAGGATATCGACGCCCGAGCCCGGATCCCGCCTGACGGCAGCCGAAACGCCGGTCGGCTCGCTCCCGAACAGCATCCTCGACAGGTTGATGGCGTAGCAGCCAATGTCCATCAGCGCCCCGCCTCCTGTTACGAGCTGGTTGCGAATGTTGTCCGGATCATCGTTGAAATAGGCGAAGCGGGTCTGGATCGCCCGAAGCTCTCCAATCGCTCCGGAAGTAACCAGCTGTTGCACCTTCACCCAGGACGGATGCAGCCGGTACATGAAGGCCTCCATGAACTTCACCCCGGCCGTCGCGCACACGGCGACCATCTGGCGGGCGTCGGCGGAGGTGAGCGCCAGGGGCTTCTCGCACAGAACATGCTTCCCGGCCCCGGCGGCGGCGGCCGTCCATTCGAGATGCAGGTGATTCGGGAGGGGGATGTAGAGGGCATCGACGCCGTCGGCGTGTACGAGGTCCTCGTAGGAACCGAATGACCGGGGAATTCCCAACTGGTCTGCGGCTGCTCTCGCCCGCCCCGCCCGGCGAGAGGCGATGGCGACCACCTCGCAATTCGGGGCCTGCTGAATGGCGGGGATCACCTTCCCGAGCCCGATGCCGGCGGTACTCACAACACCCCATCTCACACGGTCCATGTCAACCTCTCCTCCAACTGATCGTCGTAGCCGCCACCAGCGGACTCCCCGGTTCTACTACGAACGGAACATGATTCAGCGCATCCGGCGGATGTGTCTGCGGTTCGATACACACGGCGTGAGGGGGCTCCGTATACGCCACCCACCATGGACAGTCCGAGGCGATTTCGAGGCGAACCACACCCGGCCACTCGACAACGGGTGGCCGGCCGACACCGCCGAAGCACTCGTCCCAGGGCTCCGACGGAACGGGCGCCTGCGCTCTGGTGGTGATCCCGTCGGCGTCCCGTTCCAACGCAAAACCCGGCTCGAACTCCAATCGCAGCGGAGCACCCGCGACGGTCCTTCGAAACCAGGGATGCCAGCCGCAGGAGGCGGGCATCGGCCGCTCAAGAGCATGGACCTCCAGCCGCAATCGAATCGCATCCTCCTCGAGCCGAACGTCCTGCCGGACGAACCCGGTGAACGGCCACGGATCGTTCAGTTCGGCGACGAACGAAGACGGGCCCTCTTGCTCCCAAGGCTGCAGGTAGACCGTTCCATGTATCGCATGCCGGCCGACCGTTCTGGGGAGTTCGAAGTCTGACCCCTCAAACGAGAACCGACCGTCCCGGACCCGTCCCGCGTATGGCGCCATCGGGTAACAGCCCCAGTCGATTGGGCCCGACCCCTCCGTGACCAGCAGTTCATTGCCATCAACGACGAGGGAAGCAAGCCGACAACCCTGGTCGAGATCGATCGAGACGCTGGCATGGCTGTTCGCCTGGACCACGGACCGGGACGTCATGGTGGCGAATCTAGACCGATCGCCGACCACCCGATTACCAACCCCGTGTGCCCGCCCCACCCTTGAACGGTCCAACAACGTTGCTGGTGATCCATCCCCCGTAGAAGTCGCCCGGTTGGGGCTCGACAAGCTCGTCGCCAACGTAGCAGGCGTCAACCCGCCCCGGGTAGAAGGCCACTGCGCCGGCCAGGATCTCGTAGCCGGGGGAGGGATCGAGGTAGGTCCAGGCTGCATCCACTGAGACGGCCTCACCCACGCGCAGCGTGTAGTAGGAGGCCCGTCCTTTGAACTCACAGAACGAACTGGTGGGGCTCGGTTCCAGGACCCCGGGGTCGACATCGTCCAGGGGAATGTAGAAGACGGGCGGATGGCTCGTCTCGAGCACACGGAGGGCCCGGTCGGAACGTGCCACCGGACGCCCGGAGAACTCGATCCAGACGGGAACCGCCGATCGCTCAACCCGCGGCGGTCGGGGGTAGTCCCATACCGATTCCTGACCGGGACCGGGTACGACTCTCTGCATGCACCGGAGGCTAGGTGGCCCGGGCGCCAACCGTGATCAACAAACCCGTTCTCGCGCGGGAATCCGCCCCTATAGGGAGCGATCCCCGCGCGAGAACGGGTTTTTGGCCGCTATCCGTGCCGCAGGGCCGCCTGGGCCGCCGCCAATCGGGCGATCGGAACGCGGAACGGTGAGCAACTCACATAATCGAGATTGAGCCGGTGGCAGAGATCGATAGAGCTGGGATCGCCGCCGTGCTCACCACAGATTCCGACCTCCAGGTCTGGACGTGTCTTCCGCCCCTGTTCAACTGCCCACTCCATGAGCTTGCCGACGCCCTCTTCGTCCAGGGAAGCGAACGGGTTCACCGTGAGAATCCCCTGTTCGAGATAGGAGATCAGGAATCCGGTTTCCGCGTCGTCCCTGCTGATCCCGAAGGTGGTCTGCGTCAAGTCGTTGGTGCCGAACGAGAAGAACTCCGCGTACTCCGCCATCTGTTCGGCCGTGATGGCCGCCCGCGGAATCTCGATCATCGTTCCGAACTTGTAGTTGACCTCGGTGCCCTGCTCGTCCATCACCAATCTGGCTTCGCCTTCGAGCACCTCACGCTGGCGCTTCAATTCATTGACGTGGCTGGTGAGCGGGATCATGACCTCGGGGTGAGCATCGACTCCCTCCCTGGCCACCTGGCAGGCCGCTTCGAAGATCGCTCGCACCTGCATCTTGGTGAGTTCGGGGATCATGATCCCGAGCCGCACACCACGGGTGCCGAGCATCGGGTTCATCTCTCTCAACGCCTCAACCCGCTCGAGCATGCGCTCCTGTTCCCCCACCTCGTGGAGGATGCCGTCGAGTTCGAGCAGGGAAGTGGCATGGGCCAGCCGGATCTTGTGGTCCGTGATCGACAGCATCAGGTCTTCGTAGCCGGGCAGGAACTCATGCAAGGGAGGATCGATCAACCGGATAATGACGGGAAGGCCGTCCATTGCCCGGAACAATCCGGCGAAGTCCTCACGTTGAAACGGGAGCAGCACTTCCAGAGCCTCCTGGCGCCGCGTCGCCGACTCCGTCGTGATCATCTGTTGTACAAACGGCAGACGATCCGGCTCGAAGAACATGTGTTCCGTCCGGCAAAGCCCGATGCCCTGTGCGCCGTAGGCCCGTGCACGCTCGGCATCCAGCGGGTAGTCGGCATTGGTCCACACCTCGAGGCGACGGAACTCATCGGCCCACGACAGGAGCTTGGTGAGCCATGGGTCCTCGATGTCCGGGACCTTGGTGCTGAGTTGTCCCGCGAACACCTCACCGGTTGTCCCATCGATTGATACCCAGTCGCCCTCCACGACCTCCTTGCCGGAAACCGCCATCTTGCGGTTAGCCATGTCGATCTCGAGTTCGGCCACGCCGACAACGGCCGGCTTCCCGAACTGTCTGGCAACCAGCGCGGCATGACTGGTGCGTCCGCCCCGACTCGTCAGAATTCCGTCGGCGGCGAGCATCCCGTGCACATCGTCCGGCTTCGTCTCGGGACGCACCATGATCACGTGCTTCCCTTCGGTCTTCGCCCAGGTTTCCGCCAGATCGGCGTCGAAGGCGACGATACCGACGGCAGCTCCCGGAGACACGTTCAAACCGATCGCCAGAAGGTCACCCTTGTCGATGGCCTGTTGCCTGGATTCCTGGTCGAACTGCGGATGAAGGAAGAAGTCCACCTGATCGGGATGGACCCGCATCACGGCTTCCTCTTTAGTGATCATGCCCTCCTCGAACTGATCTGCCGCGATCCTGACGGCGGCCTGAGCGGTGCGCTTGCCGTCGCGGGTTTGGAGCAGCCACAGTTTGCCGCGTTCGATGGTGAACTCCATGTCCTGCATCTCGCGGTAGTGCTGTTCGAGTTTCGTTGCCGTCGCTGCGAACTCCTCGTAGAGGGAAGGCATGACCTCCCGGAGGTGATCGATCGGGTCGGTGGCCCGGTTCCCGGCCACTACATCTTCACCCTGAGCATTTACCAGGAAATCGCCTTCCAGTTTGGCCTCACCGGTGGTCGCATTCCGAGACATCGCCACACCCGTCGCCGAGTCGTCGCCCATGTTGCCGAACACCATCGTCTGGATGTTCACACCCGTTCCGAGATCGTGGGCGATGTGAGCCGCGTTGCGATAGTCGAACGCCCGCTTTCCGTTCCACGAGCGGAAGACGGCTTCAGCCGCCAGGGCCAGCTGGCGAATCGGATCGGAAGGGAAATCCTGCCGCGCATAGCGACGAACGATCGCCTTGAACTTCCCGACGATCTCCCTGAAGTCCTCTGCGGTCAATTCGGAGTCGGTCTCGACGCCCCGCTTGCCGCGGTACTCGGCGAGAACATCCTCGAATGGGTCGCCGTCGACGTTCAAGACGACGGAGCCGAACATCTGCACGAGTCGCCGGTATGAGTCGTATACGAACCGGGCATCACCCGTGAGTTGGACCATCCCTTCGGCGACCTCATCGTTGAGCCCGATATTGAGGACCGTGTCCATCATTCCCGGCATCGAGAACTTCGCACCCGACCGGCAGGAAACCAGCAGAGGATTCGATGGGTCTCCGAACTTCTTTCCCGCCGCGGCTTCCACATCCTTCAGAGCAGCGACCACCTGGTCCCACATGTCGTCCGGGAAGCGCTCACCGGCCGCGAGGTAGGCGTTGCACGCCTCCGTCGTGATGGTGAATCCGGGCGGCACCGGGACACCGATACGAGTCATCTCGGCGAGGTTGGCGCCTTTTCCTCCGAGAAGCGATCGAACGCCGTCCCACTCCCCACCAGCGTGTGCCTTTGCTTGCTCAACTTCACCGAAGGCGTATACCCATTTGCTCATTGTGTCCCCTCGAGAGAACGATTCACTGACTTGGCGATGATTGTGGCGCACGCGCGCCCGTATTCTCTAGGGTCACGAGTCACACTCTGCACCGTCCGAAGTATGAAGGGTAACGCCATCGCTAAATCGACGCTGCGCACGGTGGTGGTCCCGACTGAGCACGGCGGCTGGGGGTTCACTCTCGAACCGGTGCTGTTGGGTGCACTGGTTGCTCCGGGTTGGCCGGCCCTCGGTCTCGGCCTGGCGACGTTCGCCGCCTTCCTGGCCAGGCGACCGTTACGCATTGCGGTAGCGGACCGGCGAAGGGAACGTCGGCTCGAACGAACGGGGATCGCGGTGCGTTCTGTCGCAGGGATGGCGATGGTCGCCGCCGCCGGTCTCGCCCTGGCCATCGTGACCGCGGAGGAGAGCTTCTGGTGGCCCCTCCTCGTGTCCATCCCGCTCGTCCTGGTGCAGCTCCGATTCGATCTCGATAACCGGGGCCGCGAACTTCTGCCGGAGCTGCTCGGGCCCATCGCTCTGGGGGCGGCTGCGCCGATGATCATCCTCGCCAACGGCCTCGACTGGGAGATCGCCGCCGGTGCGTGGCTCGTCCTGGTCGCCCGGATCATCCCCTCGATCCTGCTCGTCCGACTGCAGATCCGCCGGGCCAAGGGCCAGCCCTTTGTGACCCTGCCGACTTCCATTACGGGGGTTGCCGCACTGCCGACCGTCGCCGGCGCCGCCGCGGCGGGGTGGGCGCCCTGGCTCGCAACGGTTGCGGCCGTCCTGGTCGCGGCGTGGGGTTCTGTCTCGATGGGACGCCCGCCGGTTCCTGCCAAGACCATCGGATGGACACAGATGGTCGTCGGCCTGGTCGTGGTCGGTACGTTTGCCGTGGGGTATCACGCCGGTTGGTAGCCGCGATCACAGACCGAAGGCAATAGGCAATAGGCAATAGGCAATAGGCAATAGGGCAAGGCTGCCTGCGAGTATTCCCCCCGGTTGACCAATCCAACGAAGGTACGATTCCGCTATGCCGTCTCTCCACCTTCCCTCTGGTTTCAAGTCACGACCCGCCACCCTCGACGATGTCGAGGCGGCCGTCGCGTTGTTCAATACCGCCGATCGAGAGTTCCTGCCGCCCGACGCACCGGGCGAGCATGAGGTGCACGAGACCAGTGGTGAGTGGACCGAGCCCGGGTTCGATCTCGACACAGACACGGTGGTCGTGTTCAACGGCGGCGGCGACCTCGTCGCCTATCAGGAGGCCTTCACCACTCCGCCGCACGTTCGAGCAATCGTCTGGGGTCGGGTCCACCCGGATTTACGCGGACACGGTCTCGGATCTGCCTTGCTGGCCTGGGGTGAGGGACGTGCACGGGAAATGGTCGAGCGTGCCCCTGAGGGGGCCGCCGTCGATGCGCAAGCGTGGGTCGATACCGCCCATGCAGGCGCCGCTGAGCTCGTGACCGGAGCCGGCTTCACACGGTCGCGCTACTTCTGGGATATGGAAATAGCCCAGACGGAGTCCCCCCCACAGCAACGCTGGCCCGACGGCCTCGAACTGCGCCCGTTCGATCGGCAGCAGCATCATCGGGCCGCCCACGACGCAATCCGCGAATCCTTCAAGGATCACTGGGGATTCGCCGACGCCGATCCGGACGAGTCGTTCGAGCGGGCAGATCATCACCTCTCCGCAAACCCGAACTACGACCCAAAGTACTTCCATGTGCTGTGGGACGGCGACGAGGTCGCCGCCGTTTCCCTCTGCTATCCGAATGCCGGAAACGACCCACGCAAGGGCCTGGTTGGTGTGCTCGGGGTGCGGAAGGCGTGGCGGAAGCGCGGACTCGGACTGGCCATCCTTCTCCACTCGTTTCGCGTGTTTTGGGAGAACGACATCCCGATCGTGACCCTCGGCGTGGATGCAGACAGCCTCACCGGAGCTACCCGGCTGTACGAGAAGGCGGGGATGCACGTCGAACGCACCTTCGCCACCTACGAGAAGCGACTGCGCGATGGCGAAGACATCCGCAATCGGGGGTAGTTCGACTTTCTCCGCAATGCAGTAGCGCCTTTTCGATACACAGCATTGCGGAGAAGGTGGGTGTCATACACTGCAGCGTTATGCCGGAACGCCTCTTCACCCGCGCTTTCGTGGCGGTGTTTGCCGCCAACGCGTTCCAGGAACTCGCCTGGAGCCTGTTTCTGCATTTTCCCGGCTACCTGCACGAGCTCGGAGCCGACGAGATCCAGATCGGCATCCTCGTCGGCGTGACCGCGATCGCCTCGATCGTTGTCCGGCCCTGGATCGGGGCGGCCATGGATCTGCGCGGCCGCCGCCAGGTGATCATCGCCGGGAACATCCTCCACGTAGCGGTGCTGGCGCTCTACCTCACCGTCACCACCCTCGGGCCCTGGATTTACATCGTCCGGATCCTCCACGGCCTCGCGTCGGCGATGCTGTTCACCTCCTTGTTCACCTACGCGGCTGATGTTGTGCCCGCCTCACGCAGGACGCAGGGCATAGCCATCTTCGGCATCTCCGGTCTGATGCCGATCGGATTGGGTGGTGTGCTCGGCGACCTCATCCTCAACGTCGGCGACTTCACCACCCTCTTCATCGTCGCAGTCGCGCTGGCAGGAGGCGCACTTCTGATGGCACTCCCTCTGCACGATGTGCCCAGCACGGACTCCGCCGAAAAACGCCGGGGGTTCTGGGTATCACTTGGTCAAGAAGACCTCCGTCCCCTCTGGCTGGCCGCCTTCGTGTTTTCGCTGTCGTTGGCCACGTTCTTCACGTTTCTGAAGACCTTTGTGATCGAAACCGGAATCGGTTCGGTCGGCCTGTTCTTCGCCGTGTATACGGGCACCGCGGTCGGACTACGCCTGATTGCCGCAGACCTCCCCGACCGGATCGGCCACAAGCGGGTCATGTTTCCCGCCTTCGGCGCGCTGGCCGCCGGATTCCTGGTGCTGAGTCAGGCGAATGGAGCTACCGACATGGCCATTGCGGGCTTCCTCAGCGGAATCGGGCACGGATACGTGTTCCCGATCATGTTCGGCATGGTTGTGACTCGCGCCAGGGTTTCTGAACGCGGATCGGCTTCAGCCATATTCACCGCAGTATTCGACGTCGGAACGCTGGTGGGAGGACCGTTGTTCGGATTGGCCATCCGGCTCGGCGACTACCGGGCTATGTGGATACTGGCTGCCGCACTCGTCGTGGGCGGGACCGCGGCCTTCGCCGCCTGGGATCGCCGCGCCGTCGTCAACCGGGAGCACGTCGGGGTGGGTTAGCGGGTTTCCGGTCGTCTTGCGAAACGTTCACCACACGCCTCGGATAGGCTCCGTGCCATGACGCCTCCAGACACATCGACCGAAGCGAGAGAGGCGGTCCAGCTCATCCTGGCCGGGCGCTGGGCGGCCCTTGCGACGACCGGCGACCGCGGTCCGCTTGCCTCGATGGTTTCCTACGCGCCGGAGCCCGGCCTGCAGGGCCTTCTGATGTTCCTCAGCCGCCTGGCGCGTCACACCCGCAATCTCGCGATCGAGCCGAGTGCCTCGCTGGCCATCTCGATGCCGGATCGTCCCGATGTCATCGACCCCCAAACCCTCCCCAGGGTCAGTGTGCAGGGGCCGGTCGAGCCGATTGAGCGCGCCGATCCGGCCTTCACCAGGGCATGGAGCATCTACGTCGAGCGACTGCCGACCGCCGCTCCCCGTCTCCAACTCGGTGACTTCACGCTGTTCCGACTGATACCCGAGGACGTCCGCTACGTCGGAGGATTCGCGGCGGCAAGAACCATCCGCGGCGATGCCCTACGAGCCGCCACCGTCGATCCCGAATAGGGAAACGCCGTCCGCCGACGAGTGCTTCCTACGCGCAAAAACCCAGATCCAATAACCTAGGACCTCTATGAGGGAGGACCACATGACAGAGACCCCGTTCCCAAAGCTGACCGACGAGGAGTGGCGCAAACGGCTGACTCCGGAGCAGTACGCCGTCACCCGGCAGGCAGCCACCGAACCGCCATTCAGCGGCAAGTACTGGAACGTCAAGGAAGACGGCGTCTACCGATGCGTAGCCTGCGGGACCGAGCTCTTCCGGTCGGACACCAAATTCGAATCAGGAAGCGGATGGCCGAGCTTCTACGCAGCCGTTGACGAAGGACGAGTCATCGCCAAGGAAGACCGCAGCCACGGCATGGTCCGCACCGAGATCATGTGTGCAACTTGCGACAGTCACCTGGGACATCTCTTCGACGACGGTCCCAACCCGACCGGTCTGCGTTACTGCATCAACTCCGCCGCGCTCGATCTCGATCCGGACTGATCGGCCAACTCCCACCTCGCCGGCCGCCACCAGAACAGCCCACCGTATACACTCGAAGTCCAAGCTCGGAGGGGAGACCGCACTGTGAATGTGCTCCACCGTCGATCCGACCGGATCGACATGCTCAAGAAAGTATCGCTGTTTTCGAACCTCAGCAAGAAAGATCTCACCGAGGTGGCAAAACGAGCGGACGAGGTACACGTCCCCAAGGGAACTGTGCTCGCCGAACAGGGCGAGCAGGGCAGTCAGGGTTTCATCATCGTGCGCGGCACCGTCTCGGTTCGCCGGAACAACCGCAAGATCTCGACCCACGGGGAAGGTGAGGTGCTCGGCGAGATGTCATTGCTCGACGGAAAGCCGCGCAGCGCCTCCCTGCGAGTTGAATCCGATGCAGTTCTGCTCGTAATCCATCGCCGCGATTTCCAGTACCTCGTCGATCATCTGCCGGGACTCGATCGCAAGATCCTCGTGAGCTTGTCGGCACGGTTGCGAAGCATGGACAAAGCCCTTGATCACTGAAACCCCGGAGCGATCGTCATGATCGAGATCGTTGATGGAATCCACCGACTCGGAACCTCCTATCACAACTTCTACGTCATCACAGAAGGCGGGAAGGCAACCGTGATCGACGCCGGGTGCTCGAAGGAGTGGCCCAAACTCGTCGCAGGTCTCGGGCAAATCGGCCTGGCCCCTGATGATGTCGAAGCGATCATCGCCACTCATTCGCATGCAGATCATCTCGGTTTTGGACGGGAAGCAGCAAATGCCGGCGTGACGATCAAAGTGCACGAGGCGGAAGAGGCCCGTGCGCTCGGCCGCTATCAGGGGAAATCGGCGGTTGCAGTATCCGACCTTCCGCTGCTTCGACCCGGAACGTGGAAGTTCCTGATCGCCGTACTACGGGTCGGCATCACGAAGAGGCCTCCGCTCGACTCGGTCGAGACCTTCACAGACGGTGAGACCCTCGACCTTCCTGGATCGCCGACCGTGATCCACACACCCGGTCACACGGAAGGGCATGCGTCGTTCCATCTCGCCAAACGGGGGGTTTTGTTCTCAGGCGACGCCCTCGTGACACGAGACATCCTGGGGTCACGAACGCTGCGTGCCCAAATGCTCGGCGACGAGTTCCACAACGACCCTGCCCGGGCCCGGGAGTCACTGGGGCGCCTGGCAGGGATCGACGCTCACCTGATTCTCCCCGGTCACGGTGATCCGCTTCACACGTCACCCGCTGACGCCGTTCGCGCCGTCCGGGCTTAGCGACCCCTCTTATCGGACCGGGAACCGCTCCGTTGCCTTGACCCGGCCGGATCAGGCATCATGGTCACGATTCCCATGACGGCAACTCTCGAAGATCTCCGCGCCCGCCTCGGCGGGCTCACTCCGGCCGACCGCCGGGTCCTCAGGCGCCGCCTGCAGGGAGCCGCCGGGATCGACTCCCCCACCCGCCTCCGGGAGGTACTCGCCTCTCTCGCAGATGAGATCAGCGCAGCCGAGAGACGGTACGCCCTTCGCAAAGCAGCCGTTCCCCGGAAGCTCGCCTATCCAGCCGAACTGCCGATCACCGACCGACGTGAAGAACTCCTCTCCACGATCCGAGACAATCAGGTGGTCATCGTGGCCGGAGAAACGGGGTCGGGAAAGAGCACGCAGATCCCAAAGCTGTGTCTGGAACTCGGTCGCGGAGTCGACGGGTTCATCGGACATACGCAGCCACGCCGGATCGCCGCTCGCTCGATCGCCGATCGCATTGCCGACGAGATCGGATCTACGGTCGGCGGCACCGTCGGTTACGCGGTGCGCTTCTCAGACAAGGTTGGCGACGGCACCCTCGTCAAGGTGATGACAGACGGGTTGCTGCTGGCGGAGATCAACAGGGATCGCCGGCTGAGTCGCTACGACACGATCATCATCGATGAAGCCCATGAGCGCAGTCTGAATGTCGACTTCCTGCTCGGATTCATCAAGACCTTGCTTCCCAAACGACCCGAACTGAAGCTGATCATCACGTCGGCCACGATCGACACGGACCGCTTTTCACAGCACTTCGGTGACGCCCCGGTCGTTGAGGTGTCCGGCCGAACCTACCCGGTCGAAATCCGCTACCGGCCTCTCGACGACCCCACCCAGCCCGAAGCCCGTGACCAGCCCCAGGGAATCTGCGACGCCGTCGAGGAACTCCTCACCGAAGGACCAGGCGACATCCTTGTGTTCTGTTCCGGCGAACGCGAGATCCGCGACGCGGCCCGCGCCCTCGAGGATCTGCGCCTTCCCCACACCGAGATCCTCCCGCTCTACGCCCGGCTATCCACCGCCGAACAGCAACGAGTGTTTCGTGGTCATACCGGCAGACGAATCATCCTCGCCACGAACGTGGCGGAGACCTCGCTCACCGTGCCCGGGATCCGGTATGTCGTCGATCCCGGAACCGCCCGCATCTCGCGATACAGCCGCCGCACCAAGGTCCAGCGACTCCCCATCGAACCCGTATCGCAGGCCTCGGCGGACCAGCGGGCCGGTCGGTGCGGGCGGCTCGGCCCGGGAGTCTGCATCCGTTTGTACGACTGCAACGACTTCGACGCCCGTCCGGAGTTCACCGAACCGGAGATCCAGCGCACCAACCTGGCCTCGGTGATTCTCCAGATGGCGGCCATCGGCCTGGGCGACATCGAATCGTTCCCGTTCCTGGATCCACCGGATCGTCGCACCGTCCGTGACGGGATAGCGCTGCTCGAGGAGGTCGGTGCCGTAGATCCGGCTCGACATGGAACAGCCGGGTGGCTGACCAAGATCGGACGTCAGCTGGCCGCGCTCCCCGTCGACCTCCGATTGGCACGGATGATCATCGAAGCGGACCACAACGAGTGCCTGCGTGAAGTCCTGGTGATTGCTTCGGGTCTGGCAATCCAGGATCCAAGGGAACAACCCGCCGAAAAGGAACAACACGCAGACCAACTGCATGCCCGCTTCGCCAATCCCGACTCCGACTTCCTGAGCTGGCTCGGGCTGTGGGAGTACCTGCACGGCGAGCGGCGGTCCCGCTCGTCGAGCCAGTTCCGCCGGATGTGTCGGGATGAATACCTGAACTACCGGCGCGTGCGCGAGTGGCAGGACGTCCACGCCCAACTGCGCGAGGTGGCAGGTGAGCTGGGGCTCGCTCGCAACCCCAAGCCCGCAGAACCGGACGCGATCCACCGTGCACTGCTCGCAGGTCTTCTTTCTCACGTAGGGGTCAAGGACCCCGACAGCTACGAGTACCGGGGAGCGCGCGGCTCACGCTTCGCCATCAACCCGGGCTCCGCTCTCTTCAAAAAGGCTCCCGACTGGGTGATGGCCGCTGAACTCGTCGAAACCAGCCGCCTGTGGGCACGCGGTGTCACCAGGATCGACCCGGAGTGGGTCGAGGAGATCGGCTCCCACGTAGTCAAACGGTCGCACTCGGATCCGTGGTGGGATGCCGATCGCGGAGCAGCCGTCGCCCACGAGACGGTCACGATCTACGGGCTGCCCCTGCAGACCGCGCGGACGGTCCTCTACGGTCGAGTCGACCAGGCCACCGCCCGGGAATCTTTCATCCTCAACGCGCTGGTCGCCGGTGACTGGCCGAGCGACCACGCCTTCGTCGCGCACAACCGGGCGCGGGTGCAGGAGGTTCTCGGTCTCGAAGCCCGGGCCCGCCGGGCGAACCTGCTCGTCGACGATCAGGCCGTGAACGAGTTCTTCGACGCCCGAATCCCGGCCGACATCACATCGGTCCGCCACTTCGACGCCTGGTGGCGTAGAACACGCCCGGACAACCCCCACTTGCTCGACCTCTCACTCAGTGACCTCATCGATCCCGGGGCGGAGGAGGTCGACGAAGCTGCCTATCCCGAGGTGTGGCAGCACGGCGACGTCGAGATCCCTCTCGGATACGAGTTCGACCCCGAGAGCCCGACGGATGGGATCACGGTGGTCATTCCTGTGTCGGCTCTCGAGCGCCTCGATCCTGCCACGTTCGAGTGGCATGTCCCCGGCCACCGCCAGGAACTCGTAGTCGCTCTGATTCGCTCGCTACCCAAGCGGCTTCGCAAGAGCCTGGCGCCCATTCCGGACACTGCCCGCACGGTGCTGGCGGGGGGTGTCCCGCCGGGGGTAGGCCTCACTGCTTTTCTGCGGCGCCAACTGTCTCGGATCGTCGGCGAACCCATCCCGCCGGACTCCTTCGATCTCGAATCGCTTCCGTCGCATCTGCGGCCCATCTTCCGGATCGAAGCATTGGACGGCTCGGTTCTAGCGGAAGGCCGCAATCTGTCCTCTCTCAAGGACGAGTTGCGCGCCGAAGCACGCTCCACCGCATCGGCCACCCGACACGAACTGGAAGCCGCCGGGCTGACGACCTGGAGCGTCGGCGAGCTTCCACACACCGTCGAAATCCAGGGGCCCGACCATGCAGTAACGGCGTACCCGGCGCTGGTCGACGACGGCGACTCGGTGAGCGTACGATTGCTCGCCACTGCCGGGGAGCAGGCCGGGTCGATGTGGGAAGGCACGAGGCGCCTCCTGCTACTCAACCTGCCGTCCGGGGCCGAGTTGCTTCGTCCGCTGCTCACCCGTGAAGCGAAGGTGGCGCTCACAGCCGGACCCTTCGCGGACGCCGACGAGTGGGCCACCGACTGTCTGACCAGTGCCCTGGATGACGTCATCGTGCGGATGGGTGGACCGCCGGCCAACGCGACCGGGTTCGACGCACTCCTGGTCGCGGCGCGCGACGATCTATACGACGAACTCGTGATCGTTGCCGAACGATCACTGCGGGTCATGTGGACCCTGGGTACTCTCCGCGCAGACCTCGACGAGGCCGCCGGAGCGTTCCCGGAGGCGGTGTCGGACATGAGGCTCCAAATCCGGCGCCTCATCTACCCGGGATTCAGTACAGGCCTGGGCGCAGACCGGCTCGAAGACGTCCACCGGTATCTCCTGGCGATCGGACGCCGGTTGACGCGACTCCCGGACGACCAGGTGCGCGACCGTGATCTGATGGAATCAGTGCTGGTGCTCGAAGCGGAACACGACCGCCTCCAGGAGATGTTGCCGCCCTCACCTGAGATGACCGACATAGCCTGGATGCTCCAGGAGTTGCGGGTAAGTCTCTTCGCGCAGAGTCTCGGCACGCGCGGCAAGGTCAGTGAGAAGCGGATTCGAAAGGCGATGGCCGACCTCGCCATGAGCGGTTGAGCCTCCTCAGTCGTCGAATCGAACCTCGACCATCGGGGAAGTCGCCACCAGGTCGTCGAGCGAGGCTTGTGTCGTGTACCAGTTCGTATCCGGGTGAGTGAACACTCGAAGGCGAACTCCCGGATCACGGACCGGCCGCACCGTGGCGGGCAGGGCGCGACCGTCGACATGGATTACCACTGCCGGGTTCGCCAGGACATTCGCGTACCAATCGCGGAATCCGGGCGTACCCGTGATGATGAACCGGCCGTCGACACGAAACCACCAAATCTCGATGCGTCTCAGCAGGCCGGTCGTCCGACCAATTGTGGTCAGATCGATCGTCGTGAACCGCGCCAGTTCGTCGAGCGCAGGCTCCACCGGCTAGGAGCCCGTCAGAGCAAACGCGGATTGAGGGTATACACCCCCGTAATGCTGGACTTGTCGAGCACGTGGCCATCGATGGCTGCCAGGACATCCGGCCCCGAGAACAATCCCTCTACCGGGCAACGGGCGACATCCAGGGCGTACAACGTGAACACGTAGTGGTGCATCACCGAATCGTTCCAGGGCGGACAGGGTCCGTCGTAGCCGTGGTAAGTGCCGGCCATGTCGGGATCACCGTCAAACCACTGCGTGTAGTTGTTGAAGCCGGAGCGGGTCCCGAAGGGGCCTTCCGGGCCCTTCCCGCCCGGGGTGACCTCACTCGAGAAGGCGCCTCTTCCGAAGCATCCAAGGTCCGGCGGAAGATCGACGAGCACCCAGTGATAGAAGTCGACCCGGGGAAGATCCGAGGGGACTTCCCTGCCTTCCTGGTTCACGTCGTCCGGCTGTGATGGGACATCCGGGTCGTGGCAGATCAGGACGAGTGAGCGAGTCTCCGTCGGGAGATTCTCCCACTCGAAGGAGGGGCTCTTGTTCCCTCCGAATGTGGCGTGCGTCTCCTCGTCCGGCACGCAGAAGGCGTACTCCCCCGGAATCGCCCGACCATCTGAGAAGCTAGAACTGGCGAACTGCATGCGACCTCCTTCTGTCGCCGAGCCTAGTCAAGCGGGAGGTACGCGGATGGACTGGGTGGAACACGCTGAGAGCCATGCGGGTCTTGCAGTGGTGGGAAAGCGCCTGATCAGACCTACACTTCTGCAGCCACTCGCTTGGAGTCTTTGTGGACCGCACCACCTGGCTGCTCATCATCGCCGCTATCGCATTCGTCACGGGTATTGGCCTGCTGTTTGCCGAGATCGCCGACGACGCCGGTGAGGGGGCCGCAACGACCACCAGCGAGCGCCCGGCTCCTGAGACAACGCCTGCCACGACTGGCACCACCGACGTCACCAGACCCACCGTCGTTACCGGATCCGGCGCTCGATTCATCGAGGGTCGCTGTGAATTCGATGAGCCGGCCGGCTACGAGGTCGAGTGTGGATGGCTGCTCGCCCCTGAGGATCGATCGAACCCGGACAACGGAAAGACCGTCCAATTGCACGTGGCCATCTTCCACACGCGGGCCGAGGGAGCTCCTGACGACCCGGTCGTCTACCTCGAGGGCGGCCCGGGCGGCGATGCCCTGGAAGCCATCCCGTTCACCTTCACCCAGGCATTTGCACCGTTCGTGGAGAACCGGGACTTCATCATGTTCGACCAGCGCGGAACCGGTTTCTCCGAGCCTTCACTCGAATGCACGGAGACGACAGAGCTCGCCTACGACCTCCTCGACGACGACATCACAACCGGTGAAGCGCTCGCCGCCGAATATGCGGCCATCGAGGAGTGCAGGCTGCGACTCATCGATGGGGCAGATCTGAGCCAGTACAACAGTGCAGCCAGCGCCGCAGATCTCGCCGACCTGCGAGTCGCCCTCGGCTACGACGAGTGGAACCTGTTCGGTATCTCCTACGGGACGAGATTGGCTCTCACCACGATGCGCGACCATCCCGAGGGAATCCGCAGCGTCATCCTCGACTCGACCTACCCGCTGCAGGTGAGCTTGCCCCTCGAGGCGGGGATCAACGCCGACCGCGCATTCGGTGTGTTCTTCGATGCCTGTGCGAGCGATGCGGAATGCTCGGACGCCTTCCCAAATCTCGAATCACGTTTCTTCAGCCTGGTCGATACCCTCGATGCCGAACCGATCATGGTGACTCTGCTCGACGTCTTTACGCTGGACGAGTACGACGCGCTCGTGAAAGGCGACACACTGATCGGCCTTCTCTTCCAGTCGCTGTATTCGAGCCGGCTGATCCCGACCCTTCCCGGCCTCATCGATGACGTCGAGAACGGCGACTACCAGTCGATGGAACTGCTCCTTTCGAACTTCTTCGCCAACCTCGCCTTCGTGTCGGCCGGCCAGACGTACTCGGTGCAATGCCGAGAGGAGGTACCGTTTACCGACCCGGCTGAACTCGAGTTGGCGGGCGATTTCGACCCCTACATCAAGCGCTTCGTCGAGGCAGGGGTCAACACGGGGCCCTTTGTCCTCGAAGTCTGCGAACTCTGGGGTGTCGGTGCGGCCGACCCGATCGAAAACGAACCGGTCGAAAGCGACATTCCCACACTGGTACTGGCCGGTGAGTTCGATCCCATCACCCCTCCGGCGTGGGGCCGGCTGGCCGCGGAGACTCTGAGCAACGCAACCATTTTCGATTTTCCGGGCCTTGGACATGGGACCTCGGTCAGCGATCCGTGCGCCCTCTCGATCGCCCGTGCCTTTCTGGATGACCCTTCTGTGGAGCCGGACGGATCGTGCATCCAAGAGATGGCCGGGCCGGACTTCGTGACGGGAGAGGAACCACTCGCGGCCATCGCATTGAAGCCGGTGACGGTGGAGACCTTCGGGGCCACCATCGACGCGCTGGCTCCCGACAACTGGGAAGAATTCGGGACCGGCGTCTACCTGCGCGGCCTGGACGGTCTCGACCAGACCGCGCTCCTCTTTCAGGCGATCGCCGGCAGCCAGGCTGAGCTCCTCCTCGCCACCCTCACCGCGCAGTTGGGCGCCGGGGAAGCAGACATGACGACCAGGTCGTATGACGGCGGCACCACTACGTGGGAGATCCACACATTGGAGGTGGACGGTGTTGCGACGGAAGTGGCGCTCACCGAAACCAACGGCTTCACAGTGCTCGTGATGCTTGCCACCGACCCGGCCGATCGGGACGTGTACATCGACGCCATCCTGATCCCCATCCTCGAAGCTCTGCAAGTGCGTTGATCGGTTGTCTGCGATCCGGGTGGAGCGGCAACGCCGCGCCGCCCCACCCCGGTGAGAATCAGGTCAATCCTCAGTCTTGAGTTCAGTGTCGACGGTCGTCCCGACGGAGATCGGTATCCGACGGGAACCTGGCTGAACCTCGGTCGGCAACTGGATCTTCATCGTCAGCACCCCATTCTCGAAATGGGCTTCGAGTTGCTCGGCGTCGACCCCCTCCGGCAGCATGATGTCGCGTCTGAAGCTGCCGTACGATCGCTCCGCCAGGTAGAAGTCCGCCTCATCGATCTCTCGATCGAACGACCGCTGACCAGAAACGTGAAGCACACGATCCTCGATAGAGACCTCGATGTCCTTGTCCGGATCTACGCCCGGCAGCTCTGCACGCACGATCAAGGCGTCCTTCTCGCGGAACACGTCAACCTTCGGACGCCAGACGAGCTCGACGTTCCGCTCCGGTGATCCTGCCGACATCGGCAAACGATCCATTATCTGCTGCATGTCTCGTTCGAGTGCTGTCAAGGCATCGAAAGGAGACCAGCGAATGAGTGCCATAGCCTCTCTCCTTACTTATCGGGAACCCCACCTGGGTTCCTCGTCGTACCGTTCATATCTAAGTGTATATCACTCAGGTTTTCTTCCGTCAAGATCTTAAATGTCTTGCCCGATGACGCGTTTGGCCGGAACCGAAGGCTCAGATGCCGGTGCGTTCGGCGGCGCCGCCCGGACGGAATCCACGCCCACGATTCCACCAGGAGCAGTCCAGCAATCGCGGCGATCCTCCCCCGCCGGCAAGCATCTACTCTGGTCGCGGACAGGAGACCAAGCCATGCCGATCCGGGTGCTCACAATCGAAGGCGGAGGCGTACGGGGCATCATCCCGACCCGGTTGTTGATCGCGCTCGAGAGCCTGTCCGGACGTCCGATCGTGGACCTATTCGATGTGATGGTCGGTACCTCGACCGGCGGAATGCTGGCTCTGGGCCTGGCAACGCCGGATGAGGCCGGTCAACCCCGATACACCGCGCGAACCGTCGGCGACATCTACACAGCATATGGATATGAGATCTTCCCGAGGCCGGTGTCGGCACTTCCCCGTAGCCTGGCAGACGCCCGGGAATGGTGGGCGTCGGCGAGTTCCAACGCGGCAATCTTCGGCTTCAACCCGGAGGTTGGTAACGCCCGGTACTCGCCGGAGGGCATCGAACAAGCCTTCGCGCTCTACTTCGGCGATACGCGGCTCTCCGAAGCACTCATAGACGTCGTGATCACCAGCTACGACCTCCAAACGAAGAGCCCCGTCCTATTCCGATCACGTGACGCCCGGCCGAATGGGGATGTCGACCCGCTCATGCGGGATGTGGCTAGGGCGACGTCGGCTGCACCTACCTACTTCCCGCCCCTGCAGATGGACTGGGACGGTGTGAAGAACCGCCTGCTGGTCGACGGCGGCGTGTTCGCCAAGAACCCGGCAATGGTCGGTTACATCGAAGGAGTCACCAGAGCGCGCGAGAACGGTCTGGCCGATACCGACGTCAAAGTGGTCTCGCTGGGCACCGGCATCCCGGGCCGGTCTACCAGCCTGACCTACAAGGAATTCGTCAGTCGAAGCTGGTTGAAGCTCGCCGAAGATGTGTTCCGGGCCGCCGAAGACGGGCAGGCGGCGCTCCACGATGAGGTCTTGAGCACGCTCATCGGCAGCCAATACTGGCGCTTCCAGATCGACCTGACCGACGCGGCTAGCTATGCGATGGACGATGTAAGCGAAGAGAACGTCGAAGCGCTCAAACACCTAGGCGACCAACTCGTCGGCGAACGTCTCGACGATCTCAAGAGATTGGCCGAACGGCTCACATCGACCTGAGGTTGCCGGCGCTATGCAACAGGGGCGCGCCCGCGTGCTTCCTCGGGAATCCGCATCCGGATCATCGGTACGCCGATCCCGTAGGTCACGAAGTCGCCGGTGGGAGTGACCTTGATCACCCGGGTCTCGGCACGAAGTTGCTCGGTCACTTCCATACCCCGATAGATCCGTTTGATGATGGAGGTATCAACGGCATCCACCCCGAGAATCTCCGCCGTCCCCTGACAGGTCGCGACTGCAGCCGGAATCTTCAGAAATGGGATGAAGGGCAGGCGCTTGGGAATGGTGATCGTCAGCGAGACCTTGGGGTTGGCTCGGATATGGCGAGTCTTCCATGTTTCAGAGCCGGACGAGATGTAGAAGGTCCGGTCGTGCACGACGTAGACGATCCCCGCCGAACGGGCCTCGTGCGAAGGCGTGACGAAAGCGAGGACGCCGAAGAGATACTTCTCGACGACTTCCCAGACGGAATCGGTTGTAACGGGGGCGGGCATGGTGTCTCCGGGTACTGGCGACTGTCACCCGTCACGCTGCCAGACCGGCAGATGCACCGCTAGAGGCGATGGTCGCATCCGCCCGGGTCCCGTACCTGCTGGTCTCCGCTACGGTGACCGGCACCGATGCAGCCCGGCAACACTCCCCTCGTCGAGTTCCAACACCTGGCCCCGCCGGGCACCCGGCTGTTCGCCAAGCTCGAGTGGTTCAACCCGACAGGATCGATCAAGGACCGGGCCGCCTGGTTCATGTTCGAGAATGCGGTGGAGAACGGGAGACTCGCCACCGGGGAACCGCTGATAGAGGCGACCTCCGGCAACACGGGGATCGGGCTGGCTCGCCTGGCTCTCCTCAACGGCCATCCGATGGTGATCTGTTTGCCGGACACCGCCACCGAGGAGCGCAAGCAGTTGCTGCGGGCCTACGGAGCAGAGTTGATCGAGGTCGAGGGCGGCCCCAACGGTGCGATCGCCCACGCAAGAGCCCTGGTCGAAGCAGGTGAGGGGCACATGCTCTACCAATACGGCAATCGGTGGAACGTCTACGCGCACTTCCTCGGGACGTCGCTCGAAATCATCCGGGATTGGCCAATCGAGCAGCCGCCCACCCACTTCTTTGCCGCGTACGGAACGGGCGGAACACTGACGGGAAACTCCCGGGGTCTGGTGCGCCGCTGGCCGGAGATCCGGATCCACTCGGTCGAACCGTTCGTCGATGACCCGATCAGCGGGATGCGTTCGCAGGACGATCCCTTCCAGCCGCCGGTCGCCGATTTGTCGCTGGTAACGGATCGACACGAGGTGCGTTCATCGACTGCAGCCGGCGTGGTGGCGACAACGATGCGCGTCGAGGGCCAATTCGTTGGGACCTCCTCGGGCGCCGTTCTGCACGCCGCCGTCGACACCCTCAGCCGCGAGGGCGGCACGGCGGTCGTGCTGCTTCCGGACTCCGGATGGAAGTACCTGAGCGGTCCGCCCTGGTCCGGCACATAGCCAGATCTCGTTTTCGCGCGGGATTCCCACCGTATATGGCGCGAATCCCGCGCGAGAACGAGGGATGGCCTGGGTCATCCCGGGTGTCGATCAGTTCGCCGATGCAGTCGACATGCGGGTTCGGTCGACGCCATTCTCCGCTGAGAAGAGCCTGACCAAAGACACGGTGCCGGTCAACGTCGACGCAGTGTTGTTCTGGATCGTCGTGGACGCCAAGAAGGCGATCCTCGAGGTCCAGGAATACCTCGGTACGGTCAGCTGGGCGGCCCAGACGACATTGCGAGATGTAATCGGTCAGACCGACCTCGTGAGGATGATCTCCGATCGTGAAACTATCGATCGGGAACTCCAGGAAACGAATTGACGCCAAAACCTCCGATTGGGGCATCACCGTGCAATCGGTCGAGATCCGTGACGTCCGCATTCCGGGCAACCTCGAGGACGCCATGTCCCGCAAAGCCCAGGCCGAACGCGAGCGGGAGGCTCGCATCATCCTCGCCGAGTCGGAATTCAAGGTTGCCGAGGAGATGCTCCAGGCGGCCCTGGTTTACGAATCCGACCACGTAGCCCTCCAACTGCGGGCCATGAACATGACGTACGAGTCGATAAAGGAACGTGGAGCGCTCATCGTCATCCCGACCGGCATGTCGGAGTCACCCAACACGGGGGTCATGGGGCTGGCGGCAACCGGATTTCGTTTCGAATCCGCCGCGCACGAGGAGCCGGGCGACGTATGAGGAGATGGCCGCCGGTACGGGCCGTTCGACTGCACGGAACCAAGACGCGTTCCGGACATGATCGGCGCGTATCGATCTTCCCCTTCTTCGGCCCGGACGGTGCCGTCCATGCCGTGATGGTCACCGACCACATTGCCGGCACGATCAGCCTCGCCTCCCTCGATGAGGGAGGTGTGCGCGTTCCCATCGCAGGAAGATGCGACATTCCAGGGCTGCGGCCGGTCGACGACGAAGGAGTCGCGACACTGTCCGGCCTCTGGCACTACGACCCTTGGTGGGTGTTGGCCCGCCCGGCCCATTCCGGGCACTGGGCGACGCCCTTGCTCAAGAGGACCAACTGCGTGGACTTCCTGTCCGAGGGCGTGCAGTCGCTGTGGTTCGCGCGGGACCTCAGCGCCGTGACCTGGGCCGAGGTCCAGGACGCAGAACGGATGACGGGCAAACGCCGAACCGCCGGGGCCGTGACGCTCACCCGTTGGTCGCCAGGGTTCTTGTCTTCAGCGGCCGGCCGCGTCCAACGGCAGTGCGGCAGTCGCCCCATCGACCCCAGAGGCGCCTGGGTCCTGGACCCGATCTGGTCGAAAGCCGCCGAGCGCCGTCGCCCCTGAGATATCGGGAACTTACCGACCGGTAAGTGACGTCCTAGTGGTCTGTCGCTGAAATGGCGAACCGGTGTAGTGTTGGGGGATGGTTGCTACTGCTGAAGCGTTGCGGATGT
>JARGFH010000045.1 GCA_029210695.1 Acidimicrobiia bacterium | reverse complement strand
CACGGCGGCGCGCGTCGTCGATCAGCCCAGCGTGCCGAGAATGAACCATACCGAGGCAATGACTGCCAGGAAGAGCGCCATGGCGGCCACAATCTCGGTGAGCATCAGCGCCGACCAGTGGTTCCGGCCGCTGACATCGAATGGATTCATCGCATTCAACATCGACCCCCTCTTTTCTCATCGAATCACGACCTGCCGAATCTGTCTATGCATGGTTTTCGCGACCTGTGGTAGGTGTTCGGTCGATTCCGAGGCGGTCTGGCTCATCGCTACAATCTCACGCCACAGCCCGACCCATTGGCTGGGGCGCTTAGCTCAGCGGGAGAGCGCTGCCTTCACACGGCAGAGGTCACTGGTTCGATCCCAGTAGCGCCCACCACACGAAACCCCTTGTAGACGGGGGTCTCTGGTTGCCATACCTCTTCGAGTCGTCCTGCGTCGGCAGCCGATCTGACACGGATCTGACACAATCCGTCGCGGGGGCGACGCGGATTGGATGTCCTTGATGTGGCCAGAACACCGGGGGAGTGTACGAAACCGTTGAGGGTTGATCGATCGCCGCAAGGTTGGTGCGCCTCACTTGAGCCGTGCGGCGCGCGCCGACTCCAACCCGGCGGGAATACGCGCTGCCCGAAACGGATCTCGCAACGAAAACAGCGTGGGGATGCGGGAGGTGGCTGCTCCTCGGATGGCGTCGAACTGTCGGTGGACCGACCGCCTGGTGTCTTCGGCCCGTTGCCGAGGTTCCCGTCGTCCGACCTCTACGGGTCACCCGGATCGAGAACGGACAGTGGCCGTTGCCTGGGAGATCGTCGAGCGATGGGAACGAGGAGTGTGATGCTCAGGCGCCGTGAGCAACATCCTGGCGCTGTGATGCTCCCAGTCCTACGGTTCTAGCGGTCCCTTGGTTGGCGTGATCCCGAATACGAGATCGCGCACGATGGCCCGATCCTCGTCGGCGAGATTCTCCGACATGACGAGCCGGGCGGCGGCCTCTGCTCCGACCGCCGCGGTGAGGTGTTCGAGCAAGGTTGCCATCAGTGTCGGCACAGGACTCTGGACACCTGCGATATGCGCAACCTCGCGCACCCGCGCTGCACATGCGGCGATCGCTTCTGGGTCGAAACTTGCTACGGCGATGCCCTTCGCCGCGATGGCTGCAAGCACGTGCGGCGCTCTCGCGGCGTCCACTGCAGAAGCGAGCCCGAGCGCCGCTGCATGTACCCAACCAGCCACACGGATGCTCTCCGCTTCTGCAGACGATTGCGCGAGCTCGGACCAGAGCCTGTATGCGCTCTCGAAGTCCACCCAGGCAGCGGATCGAGCGAAGTAAAACGCGCTCGGCCCGGGTCGCCACTCGTCGGAGGCGGCGGATAGACGAACCCAATCGGCGTCCAGAGGGAGGTCGACTGCGTATGCCTCGCGCAACGAGCGGAGCGCTCCCTGCGCCGCACCCGGTTCGATCGCCGACCTCTCAACAAGCGCCGCAATGAGAGCGGCGGTCCCGAAGGCAGGTACGTTGTCGCTCGCCGCAAGGGTCCTCACGCCGAGGTCGTCGCACCAGAGAGGAAGCCCGAGTGCTTTGGCCATGTCGAGAGCGGACAGCCAAGGCAAAAACGTGTCGTCGGGTGCTTCGCTGAGTGCTGTGAGCCGCGGCCAGTCCACGACGATGAGATCGCCTACCTGTGCCGCAACCCACTCTCCATGCTCGAGCAACCGCGCCTGGATGTCCGGATCTGCGTCGGCGCCACGGACGGCCTGCACTGATGGATCGAAGTACAGCGTCCCGTTCACGGGTCGGCGAAAGTCCTCGACCGTGCTGACGATGTCAGCGTGCGCTGGCTGGGGCAGGTCAAGCCGAGCGAACGACCCGCGCAGGTCTGGCCATGAGCCCCGGATGTAGCCGCCTACCACGAGCGTGCTCACGTCGACCGCGACGGGCTTGCCCAGAGCCGCGCGAGCGGCTGCGACTTCAGCCTCGACCCGAACCCGGTCCACCGTTGCGATCGGCAGACAGCCAGCAGCGCGATGAATCAACGCCGCCGCATAGGGCCGGTGCCCCACGGCTGCTAGAAGCCCGTAGGGCCAACCCTGGCGAACCTTGGCTGTCATCTCGTCGATCGCTCGCGCGTTCGCTTCAAGCGACGGCTTAAGCTTCTCGAGCATTTCCTCCGCGGTGCCCGTGAGGACATACACAGCCGCGTCTTCATCCGACCCGTAGTCGACGGCGTGGCTCCTCAGCAGTGCTTGAAAGCGGCTGACCGTATCCGGTCGAACCTCGCCCCAGACCCCGTCGCCCCGACCGAAGAACACGCCGACAGCGATTTGGGCGAGCGCGTCATCGTCCGGATGGATGTCGACAAGCGCAACGATCTCATCAGCGAGCTCTGGACTCGGTGATTCGTGCGCGGCTAGCACAATCCAAAGGTGTGCCTGGTTCGATGTTGAGGGATGGAGTATCGGCGGATCTTGGAGAGTCCGCCAGGCGCTCCCCGGATCCCCGCCGTGATAGAGCGCGAGCGCGAGGTGCCACCGGTTTCGAGTCGATGGACCTAGGTCCTCGATCCAGGCGCGGCTACGAAGGGCCATCTCGCCCCAAGCGGCATCGACTCCCGCTCGTTCGACTAGAACCTCATGTAGGATGGTACGTGCTTCGCCAAGTGTCCGCGGGACACGTTGAAGTGCCTCCTGAGCCAGAGCTGCGGCGTCATGCAGCCGGTTTGCCCGCCCGAGAACCTCGACGGCTCGCACCAGATGAGCCGTGTCGTTGAACCGGGTCGCGGCAGCCTTGAGTTCGTCGACAGCGCCGTCGGTGTCGTCGACCCCAATGAGCGCACCAACCAAGAGCCGTGTTGCGTGCTCGGTTCGCGGGCTTCGCCGCAGCAGAGTGACGGCAGCCTCGTGCTCACCCCTGGCGATGTGCAGCTGCGCCTCCACGAGAATCGGCACATCGTCCGCACGCTCTTTGATCTCGTCAACGCCGTGAAGGTCGACACCAGCCGCCGCTCCCGAAAGCCAGTAGAGAACTCGGTGCTCCTCCTCGCGGGCTTCATTCCAGACGGCGTCGTATGCCGCCTGCACAGCATCCGCGTCGGCGTCGGTGTGTAGCAATACCTCCGCCTGGATGATCGCCCGGTGGAATCCTTCTGGGACGAGATCGACGACGATCCGAAGGACATCGGTCTTGCCCGTAGCAACCGCTGCTTGAGCCACCGACAACCTCACCTGCGTATTGGAGGCCTCTGTTGGCAGCGCCTCTCCGTCGGGCGGTGCCATCCCGATCTGAATGACGCGGTCGTACGCCCCCAGTACGAGCCCAGCCTGGCAGGCGACGCGAGCGGCATCACCGGCATCAGCCCTCCATTCGCGCCGTAGCTGTCGCGCCTCGAGGCCGAGGTCCAGTGCCCGTTCTCGGTCCGCGGTCCGACTGGTGGTCGTCGGTGCTTGGCTGCGGCGGAGGTATGCCCAAGCCAGCTCAATCATCAGTCCCGGCGACTCGGGGTAGCGCTCGAGAGCCAACGTCAAAAAGCCGATGATCTCATCGAAGGCGCCGGTCGCGCGCAGACCGTAGAGACGTAGCACCACGAAGTACGGCTCAGCGAGAGCGTCGTCGCCAGGAAGCAGGGCGAGCACGCGCGTCGGATCCTCGGCGAGTGCTGCAGCGATCGCCTCGACGCCCGTAGCAGTGCTGAGAGCCGTTGCCTGCCGAATCAGCTCATTGGCCCGATCGCTGTCTCCTACCGTCTCGTGTTCCACCGCCGCCCGCGCGTAGCAGTACGCACGGTCCGCTGAAATGTCCGCAGCAAGTTCGAATAGCCGCCCAGCGCCGAGGTGCACGCGGTAGCAGCGACAGAGTTCGGCTGCAGCCAACAACGTCGCTGCATTTGTATCGCGGAGCCACGATGGGATGTCCGCCGTTAGCTGGACGAGAGCTTCGCGTGGGACGGCCGCTGCAGCGACATCCAGCAGCAGCGTGGACTCATGCGTCGATCCAAGCTTTTCGAATAGCGGTCGAGCCGGTCCTGGCAACGCGGCTACCCTCGCGTCGAAGTCCGCGGCGGCCCCGAGTTGCCTCTCCACGGAGGCGAAGCGCGTGTCGAGATGGTCGCGTAGCCGGATCGTGCGCTGCTCTGCGTTCTGGTCTATCAAGGCATCCCTCTCCGCGGAGCGATGGTCAGCTACTGCGACCGCATCGGATGGATCAAGGCTCCCCACGAAGCCCGCGACGGCAGCGCGCACGATGGCCTCGGCTTGTTCGCGACGAAGCTCTCTGCCCACGAGGCGGTTGGCGGACGCCGCGAAAAGCCGGTCGACGAGCGAGTCGAACGACTCTTGACCCCCGGTGACGAGGGCCTTCCAGGTCTCCTCCCTCCGGTACCAGCGGCGGAATACACGCTTGGGGTACCGGCCGGCATCGACCCGGACGCGCTCTGCGAGGCGGTCTTCAGCGGTCGTAGAGTTGAGAGCGTTCACGACGTGCTCGTACGCGTCGGGGACGACGACACTGCCTAGGAGCCAAAGGCTGAATGGGTCCATGTACTGCCGTTTCGTCGAGGTGTGATTGTCATCCATTATCGCGCTCGCCTTTAACACGGGCTGCCAGGGAAACCTGTTCTTCATCTGATCTACCCGTTTCTCAGCACTACACAGACCAGCCCTGACGAAGCCCTCACCGGATCGGGCGGAGACAGAAGCACTCCGATCACCAAATACGGAGCCATATCGAACATTCGGCCGACGTCACCTCCCCCTAGCTGACATCCCAGTGGTGGTAGCAGCCAGGTTGGCTGAGATGGGTCATCCCGTGCCGCGGACACTCATTGCGAGCCGAACGCTGGCGTGGGTACCCAAGCTCCTAGCGAAGCGCAGGCCAGAGGGCTTGTTGCCATGGGAGGACGACTGAAGTACTCCACAAGGGAATTGGCGTCAGGCTCACCGCGTGTTTCTTGTGGGTGACTCGCGTCGTGACGCGTCCAGAGCGTCTGCCGCGGCCTCATCTAACCCCGTCATCAGGTGCCCGTATGTGTCGAGAGTCGTTGTGATTGAAGCATGACCAAGGCGATCCTGGAGGACTTTCGGATGAACACCTTGCGCGATGAGGAGGGCTGCATGGCTATGGCGGAGGTCGTGGAAACGGAGCGGCTCGCCGACGGATGCCCGCACCGCTGGCAGCCAGAACCGGCGGCGGAAGTTCGTTCGGCGAACAGGTCCGCCCTGCGGCGATGAGAAGACCCAGTCGTCGGGATCCCGATACTGTGCAAGGTGCTGGGCGAACTCCTCGACGAGGAATGCCGGCATCGTCACGGTCCGACGGGAGGCCTTCGACTTCGGAGGGCCCAGCCGGACCTGCCCCTTCACTTCGGTGAGTGTCTCGACGACTTGTACCTGGCGTCTGAGCATGTTGAGCCGGCTCACCTTCAGACCGAGCAGCTCGCCAGGCCGAAGGCCGGTGTAGGCACCGGTGAGAACGAGCGTTCGGTAGCGCGGGTCGATGGCGTCGGCTAGCTTCTCGATCTCATCCGGCGAGAGGAACCGCATCTCCTCTCGGGAGTCCTTCGGCAACTTGATCCCTCGGCACGGGGAGCGGGCGATCAGGTCAGAAGTGACGGCCGCATCGAACACGGCGCTCAGCAGCTGGTACGCCTTGCGGATGGTGGCTGGGGCGTAGTCCTTGGCGAGCAGCGCGCTCACCCAGCCTTGGACATGCAGCGGGTTCACCTTCGACAACGATTCGTCGGCGAAGTACGGGAGGATGAAGCTCCGGAAGTAGGTATCGTCCCGAGCGCGCGTAGAGGGAGCCAGGTTGATCCGAGAAGCTTGGACATGTGGCGCCCACTCGCCGAACCGGGTCTTGCCGAGCGACGGGTCGGTGTACGTGCCGAAGAGCTTCGAGGTCTCGACTGTGGCGGCGAAGGCGTCGGCGTCTACTCGCCGTTTGAAGGTCTTGGATCGGGAATGACCGTCTGGGGTGCGGAAGCGGACCCGGTACGTGCCGTACTCGGTCTTGTCAACGCTCGACATCGTGCTCTCCTCGGTCGAAGTGGAAGAACTGCTGGAGCAGCTGTTGCGCGAGGTCGCTGCTCGGATCCGCCGTCCGAGCCGGTCGGCTGCGAGCCAGACGGTCGGTGCTCTCCCGGTTGCGGACGGCGTACTGGTTCTGGAGGCGCCGCTCGAAGCCGTCGGGCATCGTTTCTGGCGGGAACTGGAGCACCAGGTCGACGTAGTCCTCACGGGTGTAAACGCCGTTGCCGATCCTGACCAGCTGCATCGGATCGGGCACGAACAGGGCAATGACCGACACCTGGAAGACGCGGGCGAGGACGCTCACCTCGTTGGCTGTGAACTGCCGATCCCGGTCCGTCCGGCCGGCGGTCTCCGCGTCGGAGACCATCGAGAAGGTCCACGGCTTGTCGTCCCGCTCGCCCAGCCGTTCGGCCAGCGCGGCCTGCGTCCAACCTCGCTCACGGCGGAGCCGGCGCACATTCCAGGCTATGACGGCATTCGGAGTGAGGTCGTCCATGCCTCCGAACGTATCACCCGGCAGTGACGGATTCCGCAGGATGACCAATATGACGGGCCGGGGGTCGACCCCGTCATAGGGCCGGCGTACGGTCGATGGCATGACTAGTAACACAGCTTCAGCGAATCGGCCGAGCGTCCTGGTGGCGTGCGGCCAGGGAGAGCGGCTCCTCAGCGTCGAGGACGTCGCCGAGTGGCTCGGGGTGCCGGTGGGGACGATCTACGCCTGGCGGTACCGCAGCACCGGTCCGGCCAGCTACAAGGTCGGACGGCACGTCCGGTTCAGCCGATCCGACGTCGAGCGGTGGCTCGAGGATCAGCGCACCGAGCCGGTTCAGCCGTCGATGCTCCGCCAGCTGCTAGGTGTTTCGCCGGTCCGAAAGACGGCCCGGACCCTGAACCCGCCGCGGACCGGAGCTCGGTCCACCTTGGATCCCCGGATGAGCCTGTCACGACGGGCTTCCACCGCCCCTGGTGCGCAAGGCGCAAATCCCCGACCCCACCCCCGCATCCTGCGTGGCCGGGGTCGGGTATTGGGGGCGGTGGAAGTGAGTAGTAGGGGAGAGGGGAGATGGTGGTGAGTGTGAGGTTGTTGGGGGTAAGTCAGGGTGGGGTAAGGGGGATAAGAAGGGATGCGGGGGAGATTCGGTTGACGGATCGGGACCTGTGGGCGTTGCGGTGGATCGGTGAGCAGTACGCGGTTCGGATCGATCAGCTGGCCCGGCTGCTGGGGTCCCAGCCGGGCTCTGAGACGAGCGTCGAGGGCGTTCTGTCCGAGCGGCGCACGCGACGGGTCGTTGAGCGGTGGACGCGGGCCGGTTTGGTCGAGACGCGGAAGATCCTCTACGCCGAGCCCGGCTGGGTGTGGTTGTCCCGAGCAGGGCTGCGAGCCGTCGGTCTGCAGGTCAAGTATCTCGTGCCGAGGCCCATGTGGCTGTCCCACGTCTTCTGGTGCGGCGAAGTCAGGAGAGGCCTGGAGGCCAGCAACAGTGATCTCGGATGGCAGTCCGAGCGTCTTATGCACACCTTCGGGTCGGCATTGGATCCGCACCACCTACCGGATGCCGAACTGCTCCTCGGGAACGTCACTGTGGCGGTCGAGGTGGAGCTGACCCCGAAGCACCTGAAGCGCCTGGTGGACATCGTGGCCTGGCACTCCCACGACTACCAGCAGACCCGCTACTACACAGCGCCGGCAGCGGAACGGGGCGTTCGGCGAGCCATCGAGAAGCTCACCCCCGACCAGCAACAGCGAATCCAGGTCGTTCCCCTGGACGGTGCCTGATGAGGTTGCTGCGACCGAGGAGCACAGCGAGGGCGGCGCCGGCGTCGATTCTGCTTGGCGAGGCGCAAGGCGGCGACCTCATCGACTGGATCCACAACGGGACGGTCTTCTATCCGGCGACGGTGCTCGGCCGACACCTCGTCGTCGTGGGTGGAACCGGCTCCGGCAAGACCGAGACACTGCTGCGCCTCGCCTACGGTGCGGCGGCAAATCTCGGTTGGCAGATCCTCTACATCGACGCCAAGGGAGACCCGTCGAACGTTCACCGATTCGTTGGGGCAATGGGGCAGGCCGGCGTGCAACGGCTGAAGGTGTTCCCGGACGAGCCGTACGACGGCTGGCGGGGCGAACCCCTTGCCCTGCTCAACCGACTGATGGCGGTCGAGGACTTCTCTGAGCCCTACTACCGCGCAGTCACCAAGCTCTTGCTGGCCGAAGCGGTGAAACACCCGATCGGCCCACCTCGCTCGGCTGTTGATCTGATCGACCGACTGCAGGCACGGGGCCAAGGCAAGGAGGCGCAGGGCGCTGTGGCACGGTATCGGGGGTTCTTCGAGGTGCTCGAAGGGAAGCTCGACGGGAGGTGGGCGTTCGAAGACGCCGATGCTGCCTACGTGCTGCTTGACGGACTCGCCCTCAAGGAGGAGGCCGCCGGTCTGGGCCGGTTCCTGGTTGAGGACTTCGCCCACTACGTCGCCCGACGCAAGCCGATCGACCGCCGGGTGCTGCTGATCGTGGACGAGTTCTCGGCGCTGTCGATGGACGCCGACGCCGCAAACCTGTTCGAGCGGGTGCGGAGCCTTGGGGCGGCGGTGATTGTGTCGAGCCAGTCCTACGCCGGGCTGGGCGCAGGTGCAGACCGGATCCTCGACGCCGCGGCGGGGCTCATCTGTCACCAGAGCGCCGATCCGGAGCGTCTGGCGGGGCGAGCCGGTACGCGGCCGAGCATCGAGCGCACCATCCAGGTTTCGACCGAGGGTGGACCTACGGGGCTGGGTAGCCTTCGCCAGCAGGACGCCTTCCGAGTGCACCCGGACAAGGTTCGTCAGCTCGAGGTAGGGGAGTGTTTCGTCATCTCCCAAGGCCGGGCGGCTCGCGTTTCTGTCACACCTCTGCGATTGGATAGAGAGATCTCGACAATCGAGGCGAGGAGGACACGATGATCGCAGCGCCGCTCTTCTTTCTCTGCCTCATGCTGGAGCAGCTCAACGTGCTCGCCCGCGGTCTCGCCGGATACGGGATTGCCCGCGCTCTTGGTGCGCCGGAGGAGATCGCACTTGCCGTGGCAACCACGGCAGGGCTGTTGCCCCTGGCGCTGTCGTGGGCGACGTTCCTCGTAGGCGTGCCAGGTGGCTGGGGGCTGTACTGGGAGCTGGGTGCCCGGAGGCCGAGCCCTCGGGAGAAAGCGATCGTCAAGCCGGTGCTGGAGGGCCTGAAGAAGCGAGGCGCCACGACTCCAATGGCATGGTTCGTGATCGACGACCCCGTGCCAAACGCACAGACGCTTGGACGGACCATCTACGTTCACAGCGGGATGATCGGCCATCCGTCAATGGAGGCTGCCCTGGCCCACGAGTGCGGTCACATCGCCACCCTCACCGGTGACATACTCCTCGCACTGGTCCGCCTCGAATTCCTGGGTTTGAGAGCACTTCGCGTGTACCTGGAGATGGAGGGCCAGTTCATCGCCGCACGGATTGTGCGGATCTTCTCGGGCGGCGGCTCGTGGGAGTTGCCGATCATGCGGTCACTCTGGGCGGCCTACCTCCGCCACGGCGAGCTCAGCGCCGACCGGTACGCCAAGAAGCTCGGCTATGCCTTCGAGCTGATCGAGTATCTCGACGTGTACGAACGGCCCCTCGACGGTGCCACCCCATTCAGGCGTGGCCGTTCGCATCCCTATGCCGAGCAACGAATCGGGCGACTGCTGCGGTAGAAACCGCCTCGCTCCGAGTCCTTGTCAGGCGTCCAGCCAACTCAGGTCGGCGAGATCGTCCAACCGATCGACAGGGAGTACTGTTCTGAAGTCACTGGTGACGCCCGCCTTGATCAGGCGGTCCGCGAAGTTGACGAGGAACACCGCGCCGAAGACATCTTCAGCGGTGAGATTCCACTCCTTCATGCCGGGATTGTCTGACTTCTCCAACCATTCGGGTGTCATCTGATCAAGGTCGGCTCGGCGCAGGCTCGGCAATCGGCCGGGCCTCAGTGTCCCCTTGACCTCGATGGCAAGAACTGCGTCGAATTGCGGTGTGATCAGGACCAAATCCACCCCGTGCCCGCCGGCAGCGAAATGCCAGAGCGGTGTGTAGCCGATATCCACGAGGACGGTTTCTACGATTGACTCGGCAATGTGGCCGGTGGTGCCGGCGAGCCGTCCTCGACGACTGCCGATCGGCAGCGAGGAGAGGCCATCGTGCCAAGCGTGGGCGAAGAGCTGATCGCCCTCTTTTTCCGGCAGCAGGTGCGACTCGACCATATCTGGATCCAGCGGGTGCGCGGTGGCAGTTCGGATTCCAGCGATATCTACTTTCTGTCGTCTCGCTTCGGGACCCAGCTGCATGGATCGATCTGGCATTCAGAATGGGTTGGTGGCGACGTATTTCGCGAAGTCACTGAGGTAGTCGTACTGGCGCACGACACAGCCCCGTTCGAGCGGTCGAGCGAATACGGACCGGATCCGGCGTCTGTCAGTCGGTGACGGATTCGCGATCACGAGCGTCTTGAGAGGGCTCTTCGCGAGGGCGATCCGGAAAAGCGATTCGACGTGAAGATCTGTGGGTGTGAAGGAGAACCCGACGAGGGCGATTACCTCGGCACCTCGAATAGCCCGCTCTGCGTTTCTCCATAGTGCTTCGAAGTTCGGGTCAGCGTCGATCTGCTTGATGAACTCCGGCGGGATGATCGTGAACTTCGGAATCCCGTTCTGCTCGTACAGGCGCTGTTTGAGCCGTATGGGGCCCGTCTCCGCATCGTTGGCGGGGGGTAGCTGCCAATTCAGAGAGCCGTGGAGCTTGAGCAAGTTGATCGTCCCTTGGACTTTCTTCGGCGGATCAGCGGCGTCCCAGTTGTCATGGCCAACGATCCGGCCCGGTTTGGAGAACCCATACCCGTACTTGGCTGACCACTTGCCGTTTCCGCCGCGGCGGAGAGCATGATCTGCGACGCAGTCGTAATTGAAGCTGATGATGGTGTCCTGTGGCTGCAAGCGATTGACGATTGCCGCATGGTGATCGCACACGGCGCTTGCCTTCTTCGAAACATCTGTCGACACCTCGAGGACAGCAGCCAGCGCAGCCATCAACCTGGTTCGTTTCTCCCGGATCTCGGCCGGAGAGAAGTTGCGGTCCTTGGATGCCGCCATCCGGGACATGAGAGCCATGGATTCGAGCTGTGTGAAGTACTCCTCCATCGTCAGACTGAAATTTGGTCCGAACAGGCCCACGATGTCTTTAACGATCGCGGCAACCTTGTCTTCATGCTTCGAGGTGGCGATTCGCTGCAGCTGAGTGAAGAAGTCAGCGTTCAGAGGTGGCTGGCACAGCTTCCCCTCGCTGGTGCTGGCGCCGCGGCTAGCACCGGCGCCGAGGACGATCACACGCTTGCCAGGAGAGAAGGGAGGCATCAGTAATACTGCCTGATGTAGCCGTAGGCGCGGTCAAACAACTCCTGGTCCTGGTGGAGCTTGTACTTGAACAGGGTCTTGCGGAGCGCCAGCTTGACCTGGCGTTCGCCGGCGTGGGTGTTTTGCCATCCGTCGAACCGGACGACCCGAACGATCTCGTCTATGTCGTTGACGACCCGCTCGACCATGATTGGGGTCTTCTCGTTCTTCGCTTCTTCGAACAGTTCGGTCAGGGCCGCCTTACCCAGGTCCTCCTCGGCGATCGGTTCGGCGGTTCGTTCAGCTTGTACGACGTCGCGGGCCAGGTTGAGCAACTCCTTCAGGAACTCAACACTCAACAGGACTCCCTGTTCGTGTTTCAGCTTCAGGTCTTCGAGCCGTTGGCCGAGTTCCTTGAAACGCGGATCATGCAGATGCTTGCGGAGCCGACGTGCGACTTTGATCTCGATCTCCTTGGCTTTCCTATTCGGGTCTGGCGTCCCGAGCACAGCTTCCAGGAGATCGGCGTCCAATACCAGGGTGTCGAGGTCGTCGCGCACCGCATCGACCTGCAAGTGCTCGTGGATGAGCTCGATCGTCTTGGGACCAAGTGCGTGCCAGAGCAGCTTGCCGGTGCCGGTGGAGGGTTTCACCGACTCGTAGACCTGGGTCAGCCACCGGTAGTCGGTCTCATAGCTGCCCAGGATCGGGTCGGGCGAGATGGCCTCCCATAGCCGGCTCAGGTAGCTGAAGTCCTCCGCGAATCTGTCGCGGGTCTCGTTGTCGGGAAGGCAATCTTGGGCAGCAATAAGACCTTCGTAACCCGCAACCATGCGATCAACGCCGGCGAAGCGGTAGAGACACCTCGTGATGGCCCCAGGCAATTGTGCGACCAGTTCGTTGATATTGGTGACGACCCGGGTGATGCCTTCCTCGTCGAACTGGATCGCCTGGGCGACGTCGTCGAAGACGCCGAGGTAGTCGACGATAAGCCCGTGGGTCTTGGCCTTCCCATGGGGTCGGTTGGTTCGGCAGATCGCCTGTAGCAGAGTGTGGTCGCGAAGTGGCTTGTCGAGGTACATGGCGTGCAGGATCGGGGCGTCGAAGCCGGTGAGGAGCTTCGAGGTGACGATGAGTATCTTCAGCGGGTCTGCTGGGTCGCGGAAGCGGTCGAGTAGCTTCTCCTCGTCGTCACGACCCCGACGCCACGGCGCATAGTCGTCTTCGCCGCTGTTCACGGTCATGACGACGTCGGAGACCTCGGACGGTAGATACTCGTCTAGGGCTCTCTTGTAAAGCATGCACGCTTCGCGATCAAAGGTCACGACCTGGGCGCCGAAGCCGTTCGGCTCGACTTTGTCCTGGTAGTGCTTGGCGATATCGGCACAGATCCTCTGCACCCGGTCGGGCGCCTTCACGAGTACCGCCATCTGTGCGGCGGTCCTGGCGAGCTGCTCGCGGTCGAGGTCGCTCAGGCCACCAGTGAGCTCCTTGAACGCTTCGTCGATGGCGTCTTTGTCGATGTGGAGCTCCACCAGCCGTGGCTCGAAGTGGAGGGGCATGGTGGCCCCGTCTCGGATCGACTCCTCGAACCCGTAGCGGCTCATGTATCCGTGCTCGTCGCCCTCGGCCCCGAAGGCGTAGAAGGTGTTGCGGTCTGCGCGGTTGATGGGCGTGCCGGTGAGGCCGAAAAGGAAGGCGTTGGGCAACGCCTGACGCATCTTGCGGCCGAGGTCGCCCTCCTGCGTGCGGTGAGCCTCGTCGACCAGAGCGATGATATTGCTGCGGTCGTTCACCACTCCGTCGGCTTCACCGAACTTGAAGATCGTCGTGATGATGATCTTGCGGACGTCCTGTTCGAGTAGCCGTTGCAGTTCGGCGCGGGTCTCGGCTTTCACCAGGTTCGGGGTGTCGGCGGCATAGAAGGTGCTCGAGATCTGTGTGTCGAGGTCGATCCGGTCGACCACGATCATCACCGTGGGATTCTTCAGAGCCGGGTGCAGGCGCAGCTTGCGGGCGGCGAAGAGCATCAACAGCGACTTGCCCGAGCCCTGGAAATGCCAGATGAGGCCCTTCTTCGGTTGTCCCGCCACGACTCGTTCGACGATCAGGTTGGCGCCCTCATACTGTTGATAGCGGGCGATGATCTTGATGCGGCGCTTCTTGCTGTCCGTCGCATACGCCGTGAAGTTGGCGAGAAGGTCGAGCACGACATGCGGACCGAGCTGCGAGGATACGGCCTGTTCGATCTGCTGAAGACTTGGCGCTCGGGTGTCGGCGTCGATCCTCCATGGACCCCAGAGATCGACTGGCAGTCCGATCGATCCGTAACGGAACTCCTTGCCCTCAGTCGCAACCGAGAACACGTTTGGTACGAACAGCTCGGGCACGTTGCGCTCATAGTCGTCATGCACCTGAATCGCTCCATCGAACCAGCTCTCGCTCGAACGCACCGGCGTCTTGGCCTCGATCACGACTAGCGGGATGCCGTTCACTAGCAGAACAAGATCGGCGCGCTTCTCTGCTCCGCCGGCACGCACCGTGTACTGGGTGGTGACCACGTACTGGTTCTGTTCGAGGTCGTCGAAGTCGATGAGGCGAATGGTGACGTGCTCGCCGTTCTTGCCGAAAGGCATCGACCGCTCGCCGGTTAGCCAAGCTGCGAACTCCTCGTTGGCCTTGACCAGCCCATCGCTGCGAACCCCCATAAGGATGGCGCGCAACTTGTAGAGCACATCGTCGGCACGGTCTAGCTCTGCTGCGACCTCGGGATTAAGTCGAATCAGCGCCTCCCTGAGATGACCCTCAACGAGGATCTCGGTGGGCTGGCGCGGCAAGTCATGCGGCGAGAGGTAGTGCCAGCCGGCTCCTGAGACCTGGCCGAGCCGATGGGCGAGGCCCGGACCGACAGCGGTGTGGTGGGTGACGCCACCGCAAAGCAGGTCACGGATGAATGCTTCCACGGTGTTGGCTTCGCTGAAATTACTCACTGCTCTCACCTAAGTTTTCGTTGAGTATGCGGCGCCGTGCTGATTCCAAAGCGCTCCGCCGCTGACTGGCGTTGCTGGAGGCGATTTCGACGCGAACCAACATCTCTTCGAGATCATCCTGGGCTCGCAGTTGTGGAACCTTCATGGGCATCGCAGAGAGCCGCTTACTACCGATGTGCAGGATGTTCGAACCGCGAGCGACCCGCAGGAATTTCCCCGACTTGTATGCATGACGTGCCCAGGCGTATGCGAATCCTGCTGTCGTTACGCCCTTCCTCGGCCGAAGTCTCAGCAGCGTGTTCTGGAAGCAAACGTCGTCCGACAGCTCGCCACTCCACCGTGCCGTGGCTCCCAACTCTTCAGGACTACCACAACCTTCGGTAATCAGAACGTCGCCCGTTGTCAGACGGAACGTCCTTCTCTCGTCAGCGGTGAAGTCCATCTCCAGTACGTCATCAAGCAGCAGACGTCCGTCCTTGATGTTCGCTGCCCTGAGATAACGACAGGCTTGAGTCCCAGTTGCATACTTGGGCGCGCGTTGTCGACCGATCTGCACTTCGAACGCTTGATCGACGCGCATTTCCACGGCATCCGTCGCTCGCAGACTGTCATCCACGACAGCAAGCGCTACCCTCGTGGACGAATCGACAACCGCCTTGAGAGTCTCGACGGTGGTGCCTAGTGCAGCGATGCCCTCCGCGATTCGGCGCTGCTCTTCAACAGGCGGCAGGGCGAACTCGTACCATGCGAGGTCCGAGTAGTTGATGTATGGGTTAACTGAGCCCTTCGACTGTTTGATTGAGTGGTCGTGGAACGACTCCGTCTGCATGATGAACGGTAGAAGCTCTGGAAGTAGGACGTTCGGATCCTCGGGCTCGAGCACAAACGTGGTGTTCGCCGTTATCCCCGCGAAGTCGGCCACAGCAACCTTTCGAAGGTAGGTACGACGCGAGCCGTACAGCACCTGGCCAGGCTTGAAGCGCATGTGGAATGCTGGACCGAGGTAACCGTCGCCGGTCGTTCCCCAGCGGCTAATCCGCAGGTTGTCAGTGTCCATGTGCTCGCCGGCCACATAGCGCTCCAGGCCGGATGTCTCAGGATCGACGCGGTCCGAGACCTTTCGCACGACGTCGCCAAACGCGACCCGCGTCCAGCGCCGCTTTGTCGCTGGCTCAACCATGGTTGGCCTCCGCAGTGAGCATGCCGTCGAGCATGTCCACGACCGCGTCCATCTGCTGCCAGAACTCGCGGCCGCTCGCTTCTAGCCCGGACCACAGGGTCTTGACGTCGCCGTGGGGATTGCTTCCGGATGCCTCGACGACGGGCCGCACGTAGCGGGGGATTGAGAGGTTGCCGTCCTTGGCTAGGACCTCGTCGATGGTGGCTACCGCGGCGAAGCCGGGCTGGTCGTCGAATGCTTGGTAGGCCTTGAGGATCCGTTCCTGGTGTTCGGGCTTGAGAAAGCTCTGGGCGCGATCGCGGGCGACCTCGTGCACGGCATCGATGAACAGGATGCGACCCTGCCGTTCAGGCGGCTTCTGCGTGCGGCAGACGACCACGCAGGCTTCCATGGGCGAGTTGTAGAAGAGGTTGGGTCCGAGGCCAAGGACGCATTCGAGAAGGTCCAGTTCGATCAGTTTGTGGCGCATTGCGGCTTCTTCGTTGCGGAAGAGCACGCCGTGGGGGAAGAGGACGGCGCAGCGGCCGGTCTCGGGATCAAGGCTTCTGAGGATGTGCTGAAAGAAGGCATAATCCGCGCGGCCTTGGGGTGGAGCGCCGAGGAAGTTTCGGCCCCAAGGGTCGGTCTGCCACGCCTCGCGGTTCCACTTCTTGATCGAATATGGCGGGTTGGCGAGGACCACGTTGAAGGTCATCAACCGGTCGCGTTCGATGAAGGCGGGTTCGCTGAGTGTGTTGCCGGTGGCGATGCGGAAATCCTCGACGCCATGGAGAACGAGGTTCATGCGGGCAATCGAGGCCGTGGTGTGGATCAGCTCTTGGCCGTAGAGGCCGAGTGTGCGGGCGTCATCACCGCGCCGCTTCACTTCGGCGAGGGCCGAGATGAGCATGCCGCCGGTTCCGACGGTGGGGTCGTAGATACGCTCGCCGGCTTGCGGTTCGAGCATCTGGGTCATCAGGTGGACGAGAGTGCGGTTGGTGTAGAACTCCTGGGCGGTGTGTCCGCTGTCGTCGGCGAACTGCTTGATGAGGTACTCGTAGGCGTTCCCGAGTTCGTCTTCGGGAACCGCGGCAAGACTCAGGGGGTGTCGGGAGAGATGCTCAATCAGGTTCTTGAGCGTCTCATCGGGCATCTGTGCCTTGTCGGTCCACGAAGCATTACCAAAGACGCTGGCTAGACGCTCGGGATTGGCGGCTTCGATGGCCCGGAAAGCATTCAGCAGCGCCCGCCCCACGTCGCGTGACGCGTTGCGGACATCGGACCAGTGGGCACCGTCGGGGATGTTGAAGCGGTCGTCGGCAGTGGAGCGGGCGTAGACCTCATCGCCGGTCTCAGCGAGGGCGTTGTGGTACTCCGCGTCCCAGACGTCAGAGAGGCGCTTGAAGAAGAGCAGCGGGAAGACGTACTGCTTGTAGTCGCCGGCGTCGATAAGGCCGCGTAGCAGGTTGGCGGCACCCCACAGGTAGGACTCAAGCTCTTGTTGGCTGAGGTGTTCGGGTGCTTTGCTCATTGGAGCCATCCTCCCCCGATGAGTATCTCGCGGAGCCGGTCTTCGGCGGCGCGGGCTTCCGTAAGAGCTTCTTTGAACGCGGCGACCGCTTCGGGTAGTGGCGGGATGTCTTCGCCGATCGGCGGCAGCACATAGCGCGAGATATTGAGCGTCCAGTCCTCCTTCGCGATCTCTTTGAGGTCGACGACCTTGGCCCGGTCCTCGACGTCTTCGAAGGCTTGCACCCATTTGACGATTCGGTCGGCGTGCTCGGAGTCGAGGAAGTTCTGCGCCCGGCCCTTTCGGAAGAGGCTCGACGCATCGACCATCAAGACCTTGCCCTTGCGGTCGGCCGGCTTGGTGCGGCGGAGGGTCAGGATGGCGGGAGCGAGGCCGGTGCCATAGAAGATGTTTGGGGCCAGACCGATCACTGCTTCGATCAGGTCCTCTTGAAGCATGGCCTTGCGGATCTTGCCTTCCGCACCCTTCCTGAACAGTGCCCCCTGAGGGAGAACGACGGCCATGCGCCCGGTGCCGTCGGCCATCGACGCGGTCATGTGTTGCACCCAGGCAAAGTCGCCGTAGCTCTTGGGTGGAAGTCCGAACACCGCTCGGCCCCACGGGTCAGACTCCCAGATCTCAATACCCCACTCCTTGAGCGAGAACGGTGGATTGGCGATGACGCAGTCGAACGTGGCGAGCCCGCCGGTGGCCGAATCGGTGAAGGCCGGATTCCGCAGCGTGTCTTCACGGACGATCTGGAAGTCCTCGATGCCGTGAAGCACGAGGTTCATGCGAGCAATGGACGAGGTTGTGAGGTTTTTCTCCTGTCCGAAGATCTTCCCGAAGAATGTGCGCGGGTCGCCGCCGGCGCGCTCTACATGCTCGATGGCGCCCAACAACATGCCTCCTGTACCGCAGGCGGGGTCGTAGACGCTCTCGCCCTCCCTAGGGTCGAGCAGGTCAACCATCATCCGCACGACGCTTCGGGGCGTGTAGAACTCACCAGCCTTCTTACGTTTGGTGATATCGGCGAACTTCCCGATCAGGTACTCATAGGCGTCGCCCAGGATGTCGGAACCAACCGCCCGATTGCCGAGCGAAACCTCCGACAGGGCTTCAATGAGGTCTTTGAGGATCTCATCGGTAAGCATCTCCCGGTTGCCCCAGTCGGCGGTACCGAAGACCCGGTAAAGGGTGTCGGGGTTGGCAAGCTCGATCTCACGCATCGCATGAGACAGAGCAGCACCCACGTTGGCAGGGGTTTCACGAACGTCCCGCCAGTGAGCGCCATCAGGAATAGTGAACCGGTGAACCTCCGGGAAGTCGACCGGCTCGACATCGCCGAACAACTCAGTCGCCTCGGCCGTCTCTTCGTCGTACACGTCGCAGATCCGTTTGAAGAACAACAGCGGAAGGATGTACCCCTTCCAATCGGTCCGATCGACAGCGCTGCCCCGCAGGATGTCGGCGCAGTTCCAGAGGTGGGACTTCAGCCGAGAAAGGTCGACCGGCCCTGGCCGGCGCTGTGGGGATCCGTGCGTCACGCTGACCAAACCCGATTCCTCCCCGGTCGGCACAGGCTGCGCATCACCGTATCTGCCCGCCACTCGCCCTCCAGGCCTCGAGCTCTTCGGAGGGGTTCTTCCCTCCCGGTCCGAACCCGAAGTGGTCGAGGAATTCGGCGATGCCACCGAACTGTGTGAGGATGACGGCAGACTCAGCGAGCTTGTCGTGCCCGGGTTTAAAGAACGATCCGATACCGGTCTCATTTCCGCATCCGCACCAGCACTCGCCGGTCGGCAACAGCCGCTTCTTGGAAGCCATGCAAGGACCCCGTTCTTGGATGAGATCCAAGGGTAGCGCCGTCGAGCAACCCGAACTGACGACTCGAAGTGCGGCTGTCCGATACGTCCTCTCCAGTGGCCGCTCAGTCGAGGTAGATCTCGGAACCTTCTGAGTCGGTGAGGATCAGCGAATCGTCCACTTCCGTAAGTCGGCCGAGCAAACTGGCGTCGAGCGTGAGCAAGCCGAGGCCATCACCGTCGCCTGCGAGTGCAACCTGCCAATACGCTGACGCTTGCGTCCCTCGAAGGACAACGTCCACCTCGTCGTCGTCGGCCGGCAGGAGTACGGCCGATTCGATTGGGATTCGTAGGCGGCCCACCGTCAGATCGTCAGCTGTGATCGGCTCGGTGCGGAACGGCTCCTCTTGGGCCTCGTCCGCAGCCCCAGCGACCTCGCGCTTCGTGCCGTCTTCCGAGGGTCCTGGCCAGATGCCGATCGCGACCTCTGCAAGCGCAGCCCCGCGCTGGTCAATCGAGTCTTCATGCCACTCATCGGGGAGGCTCCGATTCAGAGCGAGGGCACTGTGTTCGAGGATGTCGGAACGCTTCGTACTCCACGGGCCGTTGGAAAGCTTGGGGTTGAGCTTCTTGGTCGCCAAGGTGAGGTTGCCAAGTCTGTGGATCCGCTGTTCGCGGGCCTGCTCAGCCTCGAGGTGATGCTTGTCTGCAGGTAGGGGCCAATGTGCCTCCCACGACTGGGGCATGAGATGCTCGATGGTGAGCTTGTCGAGCACGAGGAGATTCTCGGCGTATTTGCTCTTTGTGGCGTCCTCGAGAGCCTCGAGGACGATTCGAAGTCGAGCGCGAGACAGTGTCCGATACAGCTCGCCCGTCTCGAGTGCCCTGCGGAAGGTGTTGTTAGCGGGCCAGAACTGGCTGTCGCCTTCAAGCCCTGATAGGTACCTCTCGACGACACCTACGGCGTCGGTCGGGTCCTCTTTCACCGCTTGAAGGAGCCCGAGGAACACTACGTTGTAGTTCTTGGTAGTGAGTCGCGACACCATCCGGCGAACGAGGTACGCCTCGAGCTTTCGGAGGATCCCGTTGAGGGACTCCTTCGGGAGGGTCTCCTCGTCCAATCCGAATAGGTACAGGAGCAGCGGGTCAGCGGTTGTGGCCTGCATGGTCCGGAGCCGATAGAAGAAGAGCCCACGGGGATCATCGGGTGGCAGCTCATCGAAGAGGTCATAGATGGCGCCGTACTTCCGAAGGTCTATGAGGAGATGCTCGACCGATTCGGTGGATGCAGCGGTGAACGATCGGAACTCCTCGAAGAGAGAGCTGACGCCGATCTCTGAGCCCTTCTCCATCGTGAGGTAATGGCTTAGGAAGACATCCAAGCGGAGGCGCTTGAGCCGGCCCTGTCTGACCTCCTTTCGCCATCCGGGTTCCTCGAACTCGCGCCAGTAGGTCTCGTACAGTTTCTCGACGTCCTCGCCGGCATCTGTCGCCCGCTGGAATAGGAGATTCTTGATCAGATCAGACGCGCGTAGGGGAGTGCCGCGGGCATTGAGCGTCTCGAAGATGACCTGGGCGTTGTCGTTGTGCTCAAGATCGATCACGACGATCTTGAGTAAGGACCGGAGAACGGCCGACAATGCAGCGAGGGCGTCCTCGGTGTCGTCAACTTCATCGAGCCATAGTGAGGTGGTCTTGACGAAGTACTCATGGGCCCGCGTGATCGGCGACCGTCTGTCGGCCTGTTTGGCTTCTCCGGCCATCACAGCACTGAAGGAGGATCGATCGACGTTCGTCGGCCAGACTTTCAGCATGTGGTGGGTCTCGGCGATCAGATCCTCGTCATTGTCGGTGAGCTTTGCCAGGACGCGAGCCTGCTTATCGAAGCCCGCCTTGTCTGCGACATCTCGACAAGCCGCAATCAGGATCTGCAGTGTGGTGAGCCGTTGCTGGCCGTCGATGACCTGGCGAGCTTCGAGTTCGGCCACCTGCGTCGATACATGATCAAGTACCACGGCGCCAAGAAAATGGGGGGCCGCTTGCTTCGGATCGCGGAGGTAGGCGTCGACGATTGTCAACACGTCGGCCCAGAGGGGTTCCCAGTGCTCTACTTGATTCCAGACATATGGGCGCTGGAAGAGAGGGACGAGGTATCGCACGTCCTTCCCAAAGAGCAGCCTCAGGTCGACGGTATCGGATTTCACGATCGCTCCACTCTGGCGTTTTGACCGGCCACTGATGAGACTAGATGCCAGGGCGGATACGAAGCATTGACCGATGCACTGGCCAGTGATTGAATCCGACACCGATCTGACACAGACGGGCGCGAAACAGTGCGAAACGACGAAGGGGAGCAAAGCACGAAAGCCCTGTTCAGAAGGCATTTCTGAGAAGACTCCCAGGTCACGGAACTGCCCCGACAAGCCTTCACACGGCAGAGGTCACTGGTTCGATCCCAGTAGCGCCCACCTCAGAATCCCCTGTAAACACAGGGGATTCTGGCATTTTCGGGTCTAGCAGTGGGCCTCCTGTTGGCCCTGGTGTCCGTCTAGTGTCCGTCAGAGTTCCGGATAGGACCTGGCTAGAGATCACCTGGGCCCGCGTCCTCGGCGCCGCCGGGCAACTGCGAGGCGACGCTTTTCGGACGCTTCCGTTCCCGATGTCACATGTCGGCTTTCGACCTCGCCAGGCCCTCTTGCAGGTCGGTGGAAGGCTGATCGCCGGGTAGTGGTAGCCGCGATGGGTTCGAGATTCCCGGATCCCAAACGCGGGTGAGTGCGCGCTATAGCTCCTCGGGAAGGTTGATCTGTCCGGCCCCGGCATTGTCGGGTTCGCGGTGAGCTTTCGGCGGTTCCTGCTTGACCTTCGAGTAGCTCGAAGGTTTAGGGTATTGACTATGAGGATTGGACACGCTGCAGAACAAGCATCTCTGGAGGCGTCGGCGATTCGTTTCTACGAGTCCGCTGGTGTGCTGCCTGCACCGGCGCGCAGCGACGCCGGATATCGCGACTACGACCAGGGCGACGTCGAGTTGATGCGGTTCGTGCGCCGGCTGCGTGCGCTCGAGTTGCCGCTCGATGACGTCCGGGAGATCGTCCAGCTGTGGACGTCGGGCGAGGCGCCGTGTCAACCGGTCCGCGACGCGATTACTCGCGAGGTGGAGGCGGTCGATGATCGGATCGCTGAATTGACCCGTCTCCGTTCTGAACTACAGGCCCTACAGGAGCGCATGGACTCGATCGTTGACCATTGGCCGCAGTCCTGTGTGTGCCATGTCATCGATGAGACAACGTGAGGTAGATGTCATGAGAGTCACATTGCAGTACTTCAACGGTTGTCCCAACTGGAAGGAGACCGACGCCCACCTCGAGACTCTCCGATCCGAGGGATTCGATCTGATCCTCGCCCGGCAGCTGATCGAAACACCGGAAGCAGCCGAACGGCACAGGTTCCGAGGCTCACCCACCGTCCTCATCGATGGGGTCGATCCGTTCGCCGACCCTGATGCCCCGGTGGGTCTGTCCTGCCGGGTATATGCGGCCGACGACGGCTATGCTGGGTCGCCGAGCCTCGACCAACTCCGAGCGGCGATCGAAGCGGCGAGCTGACATGGTCACCGCCATCGACCGGGCCCGGCTACTCGAACTCATCAACCAGCAGGCCCAAGTCGTGGATGTGCTTCCCGACGCCGAGTACACCTCGCGACACATCCCCGGTGCGGTCAGCATTCCGCTTCGCCGTCTCGACGCTGAGTCCACGTCGGTGTTGCGTCGGGATAAACCGGTGGTCGTGTACTGACACGATGGTTTGTGAGACATGTCTCCACGAGCCGCGTGCCGGCTCGAAGCACTCGGATTTGAACAGGTCTATGACTACACCGCTGGTATTGCCGACTGGAAGGCCGCCGGCCTCGATGTTGAGGGCACCGAAGAGCCCGATCACCGCATTTCCAATGCCACCCGACCTGATATCCCGACCGTCCAACCAGATGAACTACTCGGCATCGCACGCCGACGAGCCAATGAGGCGGGATGGGATGAAGCGCTCGTGGTCGACTGCGACGGCATCGTGATTGGGCGCCTCAGGGGGTCAGCCTGGGACGTTGACGCCGAAGTTGCTGTCGACACCGTCATGGAACTCGGGCCGACCACGGTCAGGCCCGACGGGTCTCTGCACGACCTTCTCGAGCGGATGGACAAACGCGGCACCAGGCTCGTGGTAGTTTCCGACCCTCAAGGGCACCTCGTCGGTGTCGTCCTCGCCGACGACGCCCGCCAGCTCGTCAACGGCGAACCTGCCGAGCGCGTGTGGTCGGACTGCGACGGCTGCCCAGGACGCTGGAGCCCAGCCAAGCAGGCCAACTGACTAGGGCTTCGTCGATCTGGTGTCCATCGACACGACATTCGACCCGTCTGGCGGCCGCCCGAGGTCGGCCACGCCTTCCGATCGGAGGCGATCGAGACCCTCCATCGCCGCCTCGTCGACGCCTTCGTAAAGGTGTCCGTAGACGTCGAGCACCGTTCTTGTGCTCTCATGTCCAAGCCGGTCGGCGATGTATCGCGGTGATTGCTTCTCGGCGATCAGCATGGCCACGTGGGTGTGCCGGAGATCATGTGGGGTGCAAGGCGTGCATACGGAGGCGGCAACGGCGGGGTTCCAGTGGCGGCGGCGGAACCGGTTGTAGTCAAGCGGCCCGCCTTGGGCGTGGGAGAACACCAGGTCCGACGCCGACGGGTAATCGGTGAGGTGGGCCGCCAGCTCGTCGCAGAGGAAGCCAGGGATGCCGATGGTGCGGTAGGCCTTCTTGGATTTGAGTGGTCCGGCCACCATCTGCCAGGAGCCCTGCCTGCTGAGCTGCTCGTCGACGCGGAGGGTGCGACGGAGCAGGTCGAGGTCGTCGGTGCGAAGAGCGGCGAGTTCGCCGAATCGAAGTCCCGTGTACGCGGCGGTGAGAACCCAGACCCGGTAACGGGGGCCGATGGCGTCGGCGAGTTGCTCGATCTCAGAGACGGTCAGGAAGCGTTTCTCGTCGCGGTCGTCCTTGGGGAGTTTGATCTCCCGACACGGGGTGCGGGCGATGAGACCGTCGGTGACCGCCACTCGGAAGGCGCGTGACAGGATCTGATAGGCCTTGGCGATCGTACCGGGGGCATAGCCTTGATCCTGCAGATCGGCGATCCAGGCTCTGATCTCGTTTGGTCGTACCGCACCGATCTCCGCATCGCCGAAGGTCGGCAGTATCAAGTTCCTCAGGTAGGAGGAGTCGCGTGCTCTGGTCGACTCGCGTCGGTTGGGGCGGGTGGCATCGACCTGGGCGGCCCATTCGGAGAAGTTGACCTTTCCGGCGGCCGGGTCGGTCCACTCGCCTCGGATCTTCTGGACCTCCACCGTGTGGACGAACTTCTCGGCGTCGACTTTGCGGGCGAAGTTTTTCGATCGCTCCTTGCCATGTGGGTCGACGTAGCGGACCTGCCACCGATGACGGGCGTTGGGATGTCGTCGAATGTGGGCCACGCGCAGCCTCCTTCACCCTGTGGCAGCACTCGTGTTCACCGTAGATGCTGGTGCGAGGTCCGGTCAACGAGTTCGTCCGGCGGTTGAGTGGAGTTGGCTGCGTACCCACTGGTCGACATCACCCCAGCGGTAGCGTATGTGCTTCCCCACACGAAAGCCGGGTGGACCCTCGCCGGCGTGTCTCCAGGCGTACAGGGTCGCGACGGGCACCGCCAGGTACTCGGCCAGTTGCTGGGTGGTGAGAAGGCGATCGAAGGTATCCATGGCTGCATCGTGAGGACCGACCCTGTCATCGGACTGTTACCAGAGTGCCCAGACGGTGGGTCACAAAGTGTCCTGTCTCATCGGCCAAAACTGCCGGCTACATGTGCAGTTGGAGGGTTTGTGACAGGATCTGTGACAGGGCTGCTGACAGGCCGTGACAATCTGATAAATGGAGTCACACGGGACTCGCACGGGGTTGACCCCATGCTGCGTCCGTCCGCGGAAAAGTGTTCCACCATAAACAACACGCGTGTAATCTGAGGTGACGGAATCCCGCGTGGTTTCCGGTAATCCCGAGCCCCGATGGGACCAGGTCCAGACTGTCGAGCGGTTCTCTATGAGGCGGAAAGGAGCACTGTACCAATGAGCAAGCCAAGCGATCGCCACGTCGTACCGAACCCCGAAGGCGGCTGGGACGTCGTTGCACCCAATGCCGAACGCGCCAGCAGTCACCACGGCACACAGGCCGATGCGATAGGCCGCGCTCGCGAGATCGTCGGCAACGTCGGCGGCGGCGAGGTTGTGATACACGGCCGAGACGGTCGGATCCGAGATTCGGACACGGTGGCCCCCGGCAATGACCCCTACCCACCCCGAGACCGGAGGTAGCCCTCATGGCAACTCGACTGCTGTACCAGCGCAAGGACTGCAGGTGGGCGTGGCAACTCACTGCCGACAATGGGCAAGTCATCGCAACTGACGGGAGTCAGGGCTACGAGAACGAGGCCGACGCGCGCAACATGGCAGATCGGATCATCGCCGGGGAGTTCGCTGGCGCTGATAAGAAGATCCGCCGAAACGACGATTGCTGATCCATGAGCCGGGCTGTCGTGCCGATACAAGATGTCTGGCCTGCGAGATGGGGCCGACCGACTCGAGGGAGTGTTGCCGGCCGATGAGCGGAGCGCGGACTACCTCCCATCAGGCGATGCCACTTCGGGACGACAACCCGAGCACAGTCGACTTGCTGGGCTTCGAGGACGTCGTCGACGTCGTCGATGAAATCGTCCGCCGCCGCGATCTCGATCCGGTTACAGTCGGGGTGAACGCACCGTGGGGCGGCGGCAAGACCACCGTTCTCCACCTACTCAAGAAGCGGCTCGCCGATCGCGAGGACGTGCTCTGTCTCTTCGTCAGTCCCTGGGAGTACGACAACAAGACCGACCCCACTACGGGACTAATCGACGAGGTCCTCGGTGGGCTCGAGGCTGCGCTCAAGAAGAACCAGTCACGGTTTGATGCCGTCAAGGACGCGCTCCACAAGCTGCGCCGTCGAGTGAAGTTTGCGAAGGCCATGAAGCTGGCTGCCTCGTCTGCATTGACGGCCACGCTTCCTGGCGTCGGCAGCCTGATCGATCTGTTCGACGAAAACGCCGAGGACAAGGCGGAACCCTCGGACCCAACGTTGCAGGGGTTCCGCTCGCAGTTCGAAGCACTAATGCAGGATCCGAAGCTCGCCCCACTCGAACGGGTAGTCGTGCTCGTGGACGACCTCGACCGGTCGTTGCCAGATACCGTCGTCGAGACCCTGGAGGCCATCAAGCTCTTCCTATCCGTCAAGCGGATGGCCTTCGTGATCGCAGCCGACGAGGACAACGTAGCCAATGCGATCGGGCGCCGCCTCGCCACCACCGGGCAGCCGATCACCGCTCGGCAGTACATGGAGAAGATCGTCCAGGTTCCCGTGCGCGTCCCCGCTCTCAGCAGGGAACATACAGAGGAGTACTTGGCGCTCCTAATGCTGGCGGACGTCGATCAGGTTGACGCCGCGGTCGACCGAATCAAGGCCACGCGGCCGTCCGCCTGCGGCCGGATCACTGAGCGACTCGGCGATACGATGCCCGACGATCGACGCGCAGACATTGTGCTTGCGCAGCAGTTGACACCTCTGTTGCATCGCCAAAGCGCTGGCAACCCCCGTCGTCTCAAACGGTTCCTGAATGCGTACTGGCTCCGGATGTCCTTCGCATCGGCCCGTGGCATCGTGTTGCACCCCGACGCCCTCGCCAAGCTGATGCTCGCCGAACTGCACTACCCCGAGCTATTCGGCCAGATGCTGAGCTGGCTGGCAGCGGGCTCCGTCGCCGAGAAGGTCGCCGAACTCGAGAAGGGCGGGGGTGACCACAGTCAGGGCGTGCGCGAGTGGGGCCAGCTTCCGCCTGACCTCTCCGGCGAGGATCTGTCCCAATACCTCCTCCTCGCGGCATCTCTACGCGGAGAGACCATCGAGGCCGCCTCGCTTCCTGCGGAACTGCGTCCGATTGCCTCGGACCTGGGCGAGGCATCGGCAGTGAAGCGACGTCAGGGCTTGAAGGAGGCGCTCAAGCTTGACGACGCGAAACAGGCGGCGATCGCTGGCTTCCTCGCGGTCTCGCTTCGCCAGCAGCGGGCTCCCGACGCCCAGAAGGCGCTTGCCGAATCGATCTCTGGGTTGGCGGTGACAGCTGGTGTGGCGGGCACCGTGGTCGATGAGCTGAGGCGGATGGCGCACGGAGCGATCACTGCTGGAGTACCGATAGCGCTCCTTGCGCAGAATCAGCCAGCCGAGTTTCAGGCGCTAGTACGCGAGTGGGTCGACAGTCCCGACGTGAGTGATCTGGTTCGCAACGCTGGCCGCGAAGCCCTGAGGGAGACGTAGCAGGTGGGAACGTCCGGTGCGTACGGCGGATCCGCTGGCTGGTCAGGCATTGGCAGCCAGACTCAGGAGTGGCTTGACAGCGGTGGCGGTGGAGCGGGAAGCGGATCTGGCGACGGGGATCCAGCTGACACGCCTACTCCGGTTGACACTGCTCCGCCTGGCTCAGGGGATCGCCGACCGATGAGCCCAGCGCTCGCGACTCTGGTCGGTCGCCTCGGCCGTCGCCTTGCCATGTCAAGTGGAGGTGGAGGCACCGGCGGTGGAGGAGGCGTCGGGCGCGGCTCCGGTACCCAAGGTGGAGGACGCGGACGTTCGACCGCCCGCGCATCGTCAGTCGGCGGTCGGGCAGCAGTTGGTGTGTACGGTCTGCGAGGCGGCCACGCAGGTGCGCTACAAGAGCTCGGGCTGTCGCTGGACGAGCTGACCGGCTTACCGAGGCATGAGCAAGCCAAGCGCCTGCTTGAAGCCGCAATGGGGCCAAGCGGTGGAGTTAATGAAAGCGAGTTGCGGCTGGCCAACGCCGAGCTGATTCTGTGGGCCCTGAATGAAGAGTCCGAGCCCTTGCCTATCGACCTGGCGAATCGTTGGGTCGTCGAGTATGTCTGGCAGGTTTGGATCACTGAAGCCGGTCCGACCATTCGCAACCATGCAGCCAACGGCTACGACAGCAGGCGCGTCGAGGCCGAGATGCGGGCCGCGCTGGAGGCGACCGTCGAAGCTGGTGGCCTTCCGGATGACAGACCACTTACCGCTGGTGACTTCGAGACCGCGATCGCTTCAGCGCTCGGAAGTCTCGAACGCGTCGGAGGACCTTCATCATGACCGCTCGTCGACTTATCATCGACGGCAAGTGGCCGCGAGCGCGGCCCCTGACGACTACGGAGTTCCTATGGCGGTCGGCATCCAGGGAGACTTCGTTCCGCACCACGCTTGACCCGCAGCTGGCGGCCATCGGCGACGTTGGTGATGCGAATACCGATCTTGTGGCGCTGGCGGTGTTGGTGTTCCTGGCCGATCGAACCGTGAGGCGACCATCGAAGGGCTGGGCCCGGGACATCGATCTCCACTTGCCCGTGTTCGATGTCGATCGTTGGGAGCGCGTAAGCGAGGAGCTCGCTAAGACGCTGGAGATACTGTCGGCCGACGGGTGGATGCTCACATTCCGCAGACGAGCGGCGAGGAAGCCCCAGCGGCTGTCAGAGCGGCCCGAGGTCGACCGAGTGCTGTTATTCAGCGGTGGCGCCGACTCACTCTGCGGTGCAGTCCGATCACTCGCGGCTGGTGAGCGTCTGCTACTCATCTCGCATTGGGATTGGGCCGGCCATTCGGCCTACCAGACGCGGCTTGCCCGGTGGCTTGCTCGACGATTCCCGGATCAGGTTCACCTGCGCCAACATCAGCTCCAGCGTCGTTCGAATCAGCTCGGGGGCGGAACCTTCGGCGACGAGCCCACACGCCGCAGCCGCAGCCTGCTCTTTATTTCGTTGGGTCTTGCCCACGCATCCATCGAACCGCGGGTGCCCCTATGGGTCGCCGAGAACGGCTATGCCGCGCTGAATCCTCCGCTCGCCGGGGAGCGTCGAGGCGCGCTCTCCACCCGCACAACACATCCTGTCGTGCTCAACAACATCCAGAGGGTGACTGCGAGCCTTGGTGGATACGGCGAGCTGGCCAACCCGTTCGAGAAGATGACGAAGGGCCAGATGTACACCGAGGTTGCGGGTCTACTCGGGGCTGGTCCGGCCTCGAAGCTGCTCTCTATGTCGCACTCATGCGCCCACGTTCGCTGGGCAACCGGGACGGGCCTTAGCCCGGACACTCAATGTGGAGTCTGCTTCGGCTGTCTGGTGCGTCGGTCGGCGTTTCTTGCCGCCGGGTTGGAGGACCAGACGACCTATCTCCACACGGCGATCAATCCTGGGAGTCAGCCTGCTCGGCTTCGGAGCGCCGCGCGCCGGGAGATCCTGACGGTCCGATACGCAGGGGGTCGAGGGGTGAGCGCCGCCGATCTACTGTCAGCGGGATTGCCCGATCACGTGTTGGTTGGTGATGCCCTCGACGTCGCCAATCGCGGACTGAAAGAGCTTGCGGCGGTTGTGGACATCCTGCCGGACCTCGCACGGGTCACCTAGGTGTTGCTGCCGCTCGACATGCACGCACACATCGAGTCGGGCATAGCCCCGGCCGAACTTGACCATCTACGTGCTTGCATCGTGTCGGTCACTCGGAGCCTTGCGGAGTTCCGGGAAGTCGAAATGCGTACGGATCGTGCCGTCGCGTGGGGTGTGGGCTGCCATCCGGGCCTAGCCAGAGCAGTCCGGACCTTCTCACCTCATGTCCTTAGAGCCGCGCTTGCCGCCACCGCGGTTGTTGGTGAGGTCGGGCTCGACGGCAGCGCGAGGGTGCCGCTCGACGCTCAGAAAGATGTGTTCGATCAGGTGATCGGCGTGCTTGCCGAAACACCTCGAATCGTCTCGGTACATAGTTACCGCGCCACGAAGGAAGTGCTTGACATCCTCGAGCGGCATCGGCCTGAGGGCGTTGTGCTGCACTGGTGGCTCGGCAACGACGCGGCAACCGAGCGCGCGGTCGACCTTGGTGCATACTTCTCGGTGAACGCATCACAGGTGGGGAAATGGGCCGCTCTGCGCCTTGTTCCACTCGATAGGATTCTCACTGAGACGGATCATCCGTTTGGCGACCGTGGGGAGGAGCCACCCCGACGGCCGGGCAACGTGAGCATCGTCGAGCGTCGGCTCGCCGACGAACTTGGATTCCGTCCCGAAGCCATACGACGGCGGGTCTGGCAGAACCTAGCTCGGCTCGTGGATGAGCTGGGGCTTCACGACCTCCTTCCCCGCCAGTTTCAGGTTCAGCTGCTGGCCAGCTAGGGAGCGGCCGTGCCGGTGCAACCACGGTCTTGAACATCTGCGACGTGGGTCTGGTGTTCACTGTCTCCCTGGTCAACCAACAGCGCGAGCGGGACGACCAGTCGGAGCGAACGCACGATCACGAAGTCACGCGATCAAACGGCGACACCGTCGCATGTCCGGGATCTCCCTGGTGGCGATCGACAGGCCGACGAGGCGCCGCTCTTATTACAGCCGCCATCTCAGCGATGATCCATCGCGGGCGTGTCACCCGGGTGTCGGTGTGGCGCCCGCTCACCGGTTGCGGGGAGGACCACGATCATCCAGGTGTCCATCCCGGCCCAAAAGGCAAGATCGGCCGAAACGACGGTCCCGATACGGTCGTTGGAGGGTTTCTGACAGGGTTGCTGACACTCTGGTGACAGGGTGTCGTGGGATCGTCCGGGCATGAGGCTGGCGGTTCTTTGGCGTTGCACACCCTCCAGCAGCGGTTGGAGGGTCTGTGACATCGAAATGACAGGGTTGTCGCGTCTCTCGGGCACCCGCGCCCCTTACAGGGAGACATGCACGATCGCGTTCCACCTGCCCAGATCTGGTTCGAGGAGCGTAGGGTTGATAGCCACGGGGAGTAGCTGTATGAGCACACGACGCTCGTTAGCGGGGTTCGGTGGTCCTTTCCGGCCGCCGTCTGTTGTCAGCGTTGCCTTGGCGGCGCTGCTGGCGCTCGGCGCCTGTACGGACGCGGCGGGCACGACGACCACGACCACGCCTGTGCCCACATCGTCGACTTCCACCACGACCACAGCCGACCCGCCGGCAACGTCAACGTCCACATCGGCGGCTACGACCTCGACGACGGAGCTTCCGACAGATACCGGCGTTGAGGCGGCGTGGTCGTCGTATTGGGAGGCGTGGACCGAGGTCCGGGCTTCCGAGGATCTCGATCCCGCGCCGCTTGAGGCAGTCGCATCGGCGCAGGTTGTCGAAGGCGCGACTGTTCTCTTCGAACGGCAGCGCGAGTCCGGACAAGGCCCGATCGAGACTGATGTGTCGCTACACCCGACTGTCACGGCCGAGCAGGGGAATAGCGCCACCATCGAGGACTGCGTGCTGCTGGCTCCGTCATTCACTGACAATGTCGGCGTCTGGTACGAGGCTGACCTGGTCAGATCGGACCAAGGTTGGAAGGTCGATGCGGTCCGGATTCGGAGCGCATCGGGCTGCGTACCACGAGAGATGGCCGACGCCGCGATTCAGGGATACCAGGCGTACTACGAGGCCGAGGCGGACTTCTGGGATCCGCCCAATCCCTCCAGCCCGCTGCTGGAACAGGTGTTGACGGAGCCACAGCTGAGCTTCATCACGGGTCTCCTCGACGAGCACGCAGCCCTAGGTGCGGCTCTTCGTGGTCAACCAACGACCCACCCAGAAGTGATCGAGGTGAGGAGCTCGACCGAGGTCGTGATCCTCAGCTCCCTCTGTGTCAACGTTTCGTGAGACGGGTCGTGTAGGTGTATCACTGTGTTGAGAGGGCGGGATGGGAGAATCCCT
>JARGFH010000044.1 GCA_029210695.1 Acidimicrobiia bacterium | reverse complement strand
TCACTGGCGAGCAGGTGGTCCCATCCCCCTGGCGAAACTCATCTCAAGGTGGTCCCATCCCGCTGGCGGGCGACACATCCACCATCCCGATACAGGATGGCTCGGCGCAGTCTGGGTGGGATCACCCTGGTGGTACGCCCGGCAGCTAAGGGCTGGCCGTTGCGGAAGGTGATGTGTTCAACCGAACCGCTGCAAAAGATCTCCTCTAGCGTCTGCGATCCGACGCAGAGACCTGAAGCTGTGGTCGCGCCGGCATCCCCGTCTGATGAGATGGGTTGTTGTGTGGTGGTGAATACCGACAGAATCGGCCCAGCAGAACTGTCGCTTCCTGAAGTGGATGTGAGCGAATCCTGTGAGATGGATACGAGAGCGTCAGCGTGTCGTTGACCAAAAGTGCCTTTGCCGCCATCAGGAAGGAGCGGAAGTGAATCTGCCCGGGTGAGGAGGGCTTGTTCGACGAGTTCACCGTCCACCCCTGGCAGTTTTCCCCAAAACCGGTATCCGGTGCGGTCCAGGGTGGGCTGCATAGACTGGAACCGGTCAGAGAAGACTTGTTGTTGATCGGAGCGGGTCATATGCCGGTGCAGCGCGGTGAGGCGCCTTACGCCGGGGATATCGAACCCTGCAGACTGCTCGACCCGTGCCTCTGTTGCGCACGTCGCCGCCAACGTGGCGGTAGCAAGAATCCGGTCAAACGACACCGTTCCCGTTTCCAACCGGTCTTCCAGGTCAGGTTGGTCGGCCAACGTTCTAGCTGCCGAGACCAGCGTCTTGGCGGTCTCCGGCGCAATGTCCAATCTGCCGGCCGTCCATTCCTGCAAAGACCGGCATCCATCCGCCAGCGGAGTTTGGCGGCGATCGGCCTCTCTCAGCAACTGAATCTGTCCGGCCCGGATGCGAGAAACAGCCGACTCGAGTTCGATCAGCAGCCGTTCCAGAACATCGGTTGTCATCGAGGTCATGAAATCGTGTTCCATGAATACAACAAACGACCCACCAGTGACAGAAACCGGCCGATTGAGGCCGTAACGGCAGAATATAGGGATCTGGCGGGAGTGGACGCCTACCGGCCGACAACCGGGACGGGCACTTCGGAGGTCGGCAAGAAGCAGCCGGGTGTGAGCGATTAGCCCCTCCTCTCCTGCAGGGAGGGATGCCCACGGAATCGGCATCTCAACAGTTGGCCTCGCTGCAGGTATCCACCGATTCTCGACGACGGCCGGAGCCGAGTGCCTACTCCTTCGGGTACCCGACGCCCTCCAGCGAGTGGGTGATCTCGTCCAGGATCTTCGGGTCGTCGATGGTGGCGGGCATCTTCCACTCCTCGCCGTCGGCGATGGCTCGCATCGTCCCACGCAGGATCTTGCCCGACCGGGTCTTCGGGAGCCGGTCGACAACCATCACCGTCTTGAACGTGGCTACAGGACCGATCTTCTCCCGGACCAGGGCAATCAACTCAGATTCGATCTCGTCCGCAGATCGATTGGCGCCGGCGTTGAGGACAACGAACCCGACCGGGAGCTGACCCTTCAGGGTGTCGTTGACGCCTATCACTGCGCACTCGGCAACGTCTGGATGATTGGCCAGAACTTCCTCCATGCCGCCTGTAGACAAGCGGTGCCCGGCGACATTGATGATGTCGTCGATGCGACTCATGATCGAGATATATCCATCCTCATCCATGAAGCCGGCGTCACCGGTCAGGTAGAAACCCTCGTGGTGGTTGAGATACGAATGTACATAGCCCTCGTCGTTGTTCCACAGGGTCGGCAGCGTGCCAGGGGGCAGCGGCAGTTTGACCATGATCGTGCCGATTTCGCCGGCCGGAAGTCGGCTTCCTGAATCGTCGAGCACCTGAACATCCCAGCCCGGAACCGGCTTCGTCGGAGAACCGGCCTTGACGGGCAAGGGCTCGATACCCATCGGATTGGCGACAATGGGCCACCCCGTCTCGGTCTGCCACCAGTGGTCGATCACCGGAACCCCGAGCTTGTTCTCTGCCCACTGCAATGTGTCGGGATCACAGCGCTCTCCTGCCAGGAACAAAGCCCTGAACTTCGAGAGGTCGTATCCAGACAGCAGCTTGCCGTCGGGGTCCTCTCGTTTGATGGCCCGAAACGCGGTCGGGGCAGTGAACATGGTCACTACGTCGTGATCGGCAATCACCCTCCAGAAGGCTCCGGCATCCGGCGTTCCGACCGGCTTTCCTTCATACAGAATCGTGGTGTTCCCGTGAAGCAGCGGCGCATAAACGATGTAGGAGTGACCGACCACCCAACCGACGTCCGACGCCGCCCAATAGGCCTCACCGGGCCGAACGTCGTAGATGTTGTCCATGCTCCACTTGAGTGCAACGGCATGCCCGCCGTTGTCACGAACAACCCCCTTCGGGATGCCGGTCGTTCCGGAGGTGTAGAGGATGTAGAGAGGATCGGTGGCAGCTACCGGAACGGGATCCACGGGAGACGCCTTCGATTCCTCCTCCCTCCAATCGAGGTCACGACCGGGAATCAGCTCCGCCTCCAGCTCGGGCCGTTGCAGGATGATCGCCTTTTCTGGTTTGTGCGACGAGAGCTCGATGGCCCCGTCGAGCAGCGGTTTGTAGGCGATGACCCTGCCCGGCTCGAGGCCGCAGGAGGCCGACAGCATGACTTTGGGCCTGGCATCATCGATGCGGGTGGCAAGCTCCTTGGCTGCGAACCCTCCGAACACCACCGAGTGAATTGCCCCGATGCGGGCGCAGGCCAGCATGGCGATTGCCGCTTCGGCGATCATCGGCATGTAGACGATCACCCGGTCGCCCTTGTCGACCCCGTGATTGCGAAGCACCCCGGCGAACCGGGCCACCTCGTCGCGCAACTCCCGGTACGTATAGGAGCGCACCGAGTCGGTCATGGCGCTGTCGTAGATCAAAGCCTTTTGATCGCCCCGCCCCCTTTCGACGTGCCGGTCGAGTGCGTTGTACGACGTGTTTAGAGAACCACCGGAGAACCAGCGGTAGAAGGGGGGTCGGGAATCGTCGAGGACGGTATCCCACCGATCGATCCAATCGATGTCTTCAGCCGCCTCGGCCCAGAACCCGGCCGGATCACGCAAGGACCGGTCGTAGATCTCCTGATATGTCACCTTTCCTCCTCCCTGCCATCCGGACGGCGTCGTTACTCGTCGCTCGGCTTGGTCTGCGACATGGCGGCAATCGCCTGCACCACCGATTCGTTCGCCAGCGTGGTCACATCGCCTAGCTGCCGCTCCTCCGAGATGTCTTTGAGAAGACGCCGCATGATCTTGCCCGACCGGGTTTTCGGCAGGTCGTCGGTGAACACGATGCTCTTCGGTTTGGCGATCGCACCGATCTTCTCCGCGACATGATCCCGCAGTTCGTGGAGCAGTTTGTCGTCTCCGATTTCACCGGCGCGCAACGTGACGAACGCCGCAATTGCCTGGCCGGTGATTTCGTCCTTGCGGCCGACGACGGCCGCCTCTGCAACTGCCCGGTGTGAAACGAGAGCAGACTCAACCTCGGTGGTGGAAATGTTGTGGCCTGCGATCAGCATGACATCGTCGACACGGCCGAGGAGCCAGAAGTAGCCGTCCTCGTCTCGCTTGGCGCCGTCACCCGGGAAGTAGACGCCCTCCATGCGTGACCAGTAGGTCTGCACGTAGCGATCCGGGTCGCCGTAGATGGTCCTCAGCATCGATGGCCAGGGACGCCGGATGGCCAGAAACCCTCCGCCACCGAGCGGGACCGAGTTGCCTTCTTCATCGATGACGTCTGCCGAGATTCCGGGGAAGGCAAACGTGGCAGACCCGGGTTTGGTTGGTACCGCGCCGGGCAGCGGGGTGATCATGATGGCACCGGTCTCGGTCTGCCACCACGTGTCGACAATCGGACGGCTGCTGCCGCCAATGTGCTCGTGGTACCACATCCAGGCTTCGGGGTTGATCGGCTCGCCGACCGTGCCGAGTACGCGCAACGAGCTCAGGTCGTGCCCCGCAGGGAACTCGTCGCCCCACTTCATGAAGGCACGAATCGCGGTTGGAGCCGTGTAGAAGATGGTGACCTTGTAATCCTCGATGATCTTCCACAGGCGGTCCTTCTCCGGCCAGTCGGGCGCACCTTCGTACATCACGCCGGTCGTGCCGTTGGCGAGTGGCCCATAGACGATGTAGGAGTGGCCGGTGACCCACCCGATGTCGGCTGCGCACCAGTACACGTCGTCCGGTTTGATATCGAAAACGTAACTGTGCGTCGTAGTCACACCCGCCAGATAGCCGCCCTGCGTGTGAACGATTCCCTTCGGCTTTCCGGTCGTACCCGATGTGTACAGGATATAGAGGAGGTCTTCAGCGTTCATCACGGCCGGCTCGAACTCCGTCGGCTTCCCTTCGATGAGGTCGTGGTACCAGACATCCCTACCCTCGGTCATTATCACGTCGTTGTCTGTGCGCTTCACGACCACCACGTGCTCGATCGATGGGCTTTGCGCTACCGAAACATCGGCGTTCACCTTGAGTGGGACCACACTCCCGCGTCGCCAGGCCCCATCCTGGGTGATAACGACCTTGGCTTCTGCATCGTTGATGCGGTCGGCCAGCGCGTCCGAGGAGAATCCGCCGAACACTACGGAGTGGGGTGCGCCGATGCGGGCGCATGCGAGCATCGCAATCGGTAGTTCGGGGATCATCCCCATGTAGATGGCGACCCGATCGCCTTTCGCGACACCAAGCTCTACCAGCCCGTTGGCGAAGCGATTGACCTCTTCGTATAGCTCGCGGTAGGTGAACGTCCGGGTGTCGCCGGGTTCTCCGATCCAGTGATAGGCGACCTTGTCGCCTTGAGAGGAGAGATGACGGTCTAGGCAGTTGTAGGTGACGTTCAGCTCGCCGTCTTTGAACCACTTGAAGAAGGGCGGATTCGAGTCGTCGAGGATCTCTGTCGGTTCCTTGAACCAGGTGATCCGGCTCCTTGCCTGCTGCTCCCAGAAACCGAGCCAGTCTTCTTCAGCTTGTTCGTGAAGGCCTGGTTTTGCGTTGGCCTGCGCGGCAAATTCGTCGGACGGTGGGAAGACCCGGTTCTCCGTGGAGAGGTTCTCGATGGCCTGACGGCTGCTGTCTGACACAAAAGCTCCTTCCTGCCGCCCGCGACGCGGGCACATCACAATTCGAGGGACACGCCCTGACAAATGACATGCTACGGAAGCACCACCTCTTACACCACGGAGTGCCGCCGACCGGTCGATATGGGCGGTGAGCGGTCCGCAGCGGGTGCTGAACCACTCGACGCAAACGGTTTGCCGAACCCCGTTTCGCGCGTGAGGATGGGCGCATGTCGGAAACCCCGTCCACCAAAGTGCCCCGTCGCCGCCCAGGTTTCCCCTGGTTCGGACCTACGCAGATCTGGCTGCTCGTGAGCCTTCTCGTCGTGCTGATCGGCAGCATGCTGCGCTGGTGGAACACTGTGGCCGGTCCGGTGTACGGCCTCGACAACTGGGGGATGATCTCGCTATGGGCAGCGGCTGTTGGCCTGGCAGGGGTGTTCTCAACCCGCCATACGCTCTACCGGTTCTTGCCGGCACTCGGTGGAGCTGTTGCGCTCGGGTTGGTTATCTGGCTGATGGTGACCGGCACCTCCGAGTGCACCCTCGATGAAGGCACCCTGTGCCAGCCGGCCTTCGGACTCATAATCACCGGAGCGGGTGCGCTCAACACCGTCTTCCTCGGTGGCCGGGAGTTGCTGAGCACCCGGCAGTAGGCCTCGACCAGCTCAACGTCTCGTTGTGCAACGTGACCGGGACCGCCCTTTGGTCGTTCAGCCGGCTTTCGTGCCTCCGGGGCGGTGATCGATAAGTCGTCAAGACCGCCGGATCGCGGCCGACAAGTCAACTATGGCTGTGCCACTGGGAACCCGGGCGGAGATCGCACCCGTCTCGCAACGCGACGTTGTAGAAAGCACGTCCGCCGCCATCGAAGGTGCCGTCGTTCGCGGCCTTCAGTGGGGCGGGGTTCTCCTCGGCATACCCCTCCTGATCGCCGCCGCCGCCTTTTCCGACGCGGGTATAGCCTTCCTGGCATCCCTCTCGCTCGTAACCGGCGGGTTCGCGTTTCTCCAGTTGCACCGAGGCAGTGTGAATGCTGCGCAACTGATTCTCGTTGTGGCAACCCTGGCTGCCGTCGAGATGCCCGTTCAACCAGCCGAGCGCTGGAGCCCCCTCCTCGTGGGTGTGGCGGCCTTCGGTGCGGTCGGAAGTCTGTTCGTCCGCGGCCGACGGCTGGTCATCTACCTCGGTTATCTGGGGACCATCTGGGCTCTCCAGGTCCTGTGGGCGGCAGACCAGGGATCGGGGGTCTTTGCCGGTGCCCGGCAGACACACCTGTTCACCATGGCTCTCGAAGTGGCGGTCTTCGTGGTCATCGCCGGCGCTCTCCATCGGATCGCCACCGCGGTCCAGAACAGTGAGCTCGGCTATCAGGCGCTCTTCGCCCGCGCTCCAACGTCGATCTGGCAGGAGGATTACCGCGGCGCCGCCGCGATCCTCGATCGTTTGCGGACCGATGGGGTCGTCGACCTTCGCAGCCATCTGATCGACAATCCCGACGTATTCGACCAGGCTCTTGCCGCCATCCGTGTGATCGATGTCAACGAAGCCGCAGTTGCTCTCTTGGAGGCCGACGGCCCCGAGGACCTGCTCGGATCGATCAATGCGGAGACGGTCGACGAAGATGCCAGGAGGTCGTTCCTCCAGCAACTCGTTGCCATCTGGGCGAGACAGGATCATCTCGTCATCGACTTCTCGGGCACAACATTGAAAGGAAACCCGTTCGACTGTGTGATGCATTGGGAGGCGCCTCCCGACGGCAAGGGCGGCCTCGACCTCGGGCGGGTCCTCGTTTCCATCGTCGACGTCTCCAGATTGAGAAACACGCAGCGAGATCTCGCCGCCAAAAACGAACTCCTCGACAGCGTCGCCAACGCACAGCTTCGCTTCATTCGCACGAGTGGAAGCCGGGTTGATCAGTTCGAATCCCTACTCGACGACCTCCTCCGGCTGACGAACAGCAACTGGGGCCTCATTGCGGAGATGCTTCCCGTGGACGACGAATCCCACCTACTGGTTCGCGCTGCCCGCGGCGCCGGGTGGCAGAACGACGCGACCGACTGCACAACGGCTTCGTCAGGGGGGCTGATCGGGCTGGCGCTGGGAACCCAGGAAACCGTGATCGCCTCTCGTCCCACCCGCGAAGATCTTCCCCTTTATCCGGGCAACGCCGATGACCTCGACTCGATAATGATCGTTCCCTTCCGGCAAGCGGGCTCGGTGGTCGGGGTCATCGCCATCGCCAATCGTCCAGGTGGGTACTCGCAAGAATTGGCCGAGCAGGTCGAACCGTTCATCGCGACGATCGCCGGCCTAACGGATGCGATCAGGACGGAGCAAAGGCGGGTTGCCGCCGAGTCTGCCTTGCGGGAAGCGAAGGAGACGGCGGAGAGGGCAACAGACGCCAAGTCGCAATTCCTTGCCAACGTCAGCCATGAGATCCGGACTCCGATGAACGCTATTCAGGGGATGACGGAACTGGCACTTGCGACGGATTTGACCGGGGAACAGCGCGAGTACCTCGGAACTGTCAAGTTGTCGGTCGACAGCCTCTTGACGTTGGTGAACGATCTGCTCGACGTGTCGAAGATCGAGGCAGGTAAACTCGAACTGGAGGCCATCCCCTTCAGCCTCGCCGAGACCGTCGGAGACACCATTCGGACGATCGCCGTGCGGGCCGCAGCCAAAGGCCTCGCTCTCAACTACCAACTGGACCCCAACATACCGGACGCCGTCGTTGGAGACCCCGGGCGGATCCGTCAGATTCTGTTCAATCTGGTAGGCAACTCGGTGAAGTTCACCAATGTCGGTGGGATCAGCGTGTTTGTCAACGCCACCGCGCTCACCGACTCCAACATCGACCTCCATGTCTCCGTTGCAGACACCGGGGTGGGAATCCCTGCCGACAAGCAGGAGAAGATCTTTGAGGCATTCGCCCAGGCAGACGGTTCAACCACCCGCCGGTTCGGAGGGACGGGGCTCGGGCTGACTATCACTGCCGAACTGGTCGAGAAGATGGGCGGTCGCATCTGGGTGGAGAGCGCCCTCGGCTCTGGAAGCGCCTTTCATTTCACAGCCTCACTCGGCGTGGCTGATGACGAGGCAGTCTTGCTGCAATCCCTCGGTCCCGAAGCGTCCGGCAATGTTCATGCTCTGCTGATCACCGACTCCGCCGCCGCCCAGCGCAACCTGACAGAGATGCTCCGCCAGGGAGGGGTGTCGTCCGTCGGGGCGATGGGCCTCCCGGATGCGGTCGAAGTCATGACGAAGATCGAGCGACTCCGTCGTCGACCGGATGTGATCATCATCGAGCACGAACAAGACACCCTCGGAATGGCCTCCCGGGTGTCTGGACATGGGGCCTTCAACGGCATACCCGTTGTTGTTTGTCCGACATCCGGTCAACGCGGCGAAGCTAGCGAATACCGTTCGGCCGGCGCATCTGGCTACCTTGCCAAACCGATCAGCTCATCCGAGCTACTCGAGATTGTTCGAGTCCTCTCCGGCCCCTCCCGTCCCGATCTCCTCGTCACGCGGCATTGGATTCGAGAACGAAGAACCAGGATGCGGGTCCTCGTTGCCGACGACAGCCCGACCAACCGGCGTCTGGCGCTGCGGCTCCTGGAGAAGCGCGGTCACGTCGCGGTAGCAGTCGAGAATGGATACGAGGCCGTTCGGGCGGTCGCCGATGGGAGCTTCGACGCAGTCTTGATGGATGTCCAGATGCCGGGAATGGATGGCCTGGAAGCAACCGCGGTTATCCGCACCAACGAGGCCGCCGACCACCATCTGCCCATAATCGCTCTCACCGCTCACGCGATGGACTCCGATCGCGACCGTTGCCTCGAAGCCGGAATGGACGGATTTCTGGCAAAACCATTCCGAGCCGAGGAGCTCTTCGCCGTTCTGGAGCAGATGGTTCCACACGGAAGCGTCTCCGGTGCACCGGCGGAGGCAGCGCCCGAGCAACCCCGTCCTGTCGTGTTCGACCGCGAAGACGGATTGGCCCGGGTCGAAGGAATGCTCGACGTGCTGGCTGAAATGGCCGAGCTCTTCCTGGAGGAAGCGAAGATGCTCTCGGAAGCGATCGCTGAAGGATTCGACCGGAACGACCTGACGGCTATCGCCGGGGCATCACACCGGATCAAGGGCAGCTCGGGGCTGCTCGGGGCTACAGGCACCTTTGGCGCCGCCCGCCATCTAAACGACATCGCCAAAGCCGGCGACCTCGCAGGGGCGACGAGTGCGTGGCCGAGTTTGCAGGCCGAGCTGACCTTGCTCGAGCCGGAACTGCGCCGACTCATCGCCGAAGCGGGCATCGTCCACAGCTAGCCGGGCAACAGGCAATAGGCAATAGGCAACAGGCAACAGGCAATAGGTAGCCTACGAACGTCAGTATTCCAGTCGAGAATAGAACGTCTCTTTCTCTGCTCTCTGCACCTGCGCGAACGTGCGCAAGCCGCGTGCCTCGAGCAGAGGGATGAGCTGCAGGAACAACTCTGCGGTGACCAGTGCGTCGCCCAGCGAGGTATGCCGTCCGGTTACCGGCACTCCCACCAGTCGGGCGAGGGCCTCGAGACTGTGCACATCCGACTCCGGGTAGACGACGGCGGCGAGCAGCAGGGTGTCAAGGACCGGATTGGAGAGGGTTACCCCCGTGGAATCCTCCTTCAGTTGAAGAAACTTCAGATCAAAGGCGACGTTATGACCGACGAGAATCGTATCCTCGACGAACCGGGCGAAGCGGGGAAGCACGACATCGATGGTGGGCTGCCCGGCGAGCATCTCCGCGTCGATTCTGTGGATCTGGTACGACTCGGCCGGAATGGACCGACGGGGATCGACGAGCTGATCGAATGCCTCGTATCGGAGCAGTTTCCCGTTGAGGATCCGAACGGCACCAATCGAGATGATCTCGTCTCCCCCGCTGGGATCGAGTCCCGTCGTCTCGGTGTCGAACACGGTGAACACCAGATCGCGCAGGTGCCGATCGTCGAGGCTGGATGCCGTCTCCCGCTGTTCGAATAGATCGAAGTCGTAGAACTCCGGACGACCCTCATCGAGCACCCGCAGTGCCAGCGCCGGAACTGCGACGGCCTTCGGCAGAAGCACTCGCAAGAACGGATTCCCATCAGACCCCGTTTCGCACCAGACTTCGCCCCCGTGCAACGCGACGAGAGATTCGAGATCTTTTTCGCCGACCGAAGACTCCTTCATGCAAGCAGCCACCATGGACTCAGTGATTCCGGCCTCCGGCCATTCGACGTCGAGGGCGGCGAACTGACCTACCTCCTGCATCCGGATGGCCATCGAGCCCGCCCCGACCTGTTCCGCCATGTGGACTGCCACCGCGGCCAATCGGTCGATCAGGGCGAGACCGTCGACCTTCACCCAGAGTGAATCCTCTCGGACGTCCGTCGACACGTGGAATCCCGTGGAACTCTCCACCCGGTTCGCCAGCGCCAGCAGAAGGTCGTCGCCGAGCATGTCGTCGAGTTCCCAGGCCGACTCGAGTGTTGCCGCGTGTTGGGCCGATACGTCGTCGATCCGAGCCGATAGCCGCTCGGCCTCCTCGGCGATCACCGATCGGAACCGCTCGATGTCACCGCCGGACATCTCCGGATACGAGAGGATGGTCTCGATCGCCGCCCGGATTCCAGCGACGGATTGACGAGCCTCGTGCGTGAGGGAACGAAGCAGTTGATCGCGCCGGCCGCGGGCCGCTCGCTCGTGCGTCACATCTTCCAGTGTCAGCACAAACCCCGTGAAACTCCCCGCAGTATCGCGAACGGCGACCATGGTCATGCGGAGGACGAAGCCGGAAGGGATCGTGGCGACGAAGCGTTGGGGACGCACTTTGGCACCACGTTCGGCTCGCAGTTGCAGATGATGCAGAGCATTGAGAACGACATTGCGATCGAGAAACGCGAAAACCGACCTCCCCAGGCCGACATAGTTCGCGTCCTCGCCGGCCAGGAGGTTCCGGGCTTCGCCGTTATAGAGCAGGATCTGTCCATCGAGGTTGCAGACGATGACACCCTGCGCGAGGTCGGACATCAGCGCCGCCAGGCGTTCCTTCTCATGTCCGACCGCTTTCCTGCCTGCCTCGACCGCCGCCTCCTGATCCTCGAGGCTCTCCCACAGTCGCCCGGCCAGACGATTGATGGACCACCCCAGCTTGCGCAGATGGGTCGGACCGCCCGGGTCGATGCGGTGGGCCGGATTGACTGTGGCGATGAGGTCAACTTCGTCGGCCATCCGGCGCGTCGCCACCATGAACGAACGAAAGAACCGACCGGCCACGACACCGGCGAGTGCCACCAGTGCCAGGCCGATAGGCACCAGGAGATTGAGCACCTCGCCGAAGCCCTCACGACCTGCTTCGTCGAGTCCCGCCCAGACAATCCACAACGCAGCGACATAGCCGACGGCCGTGGCGACCGCGCCGACGCCGGCCACAGTCGATTCGAAACGGCGGCCTCTCATCGACCTTCGAGGGCCCGGTGTACGACGGCAACGAGGTCTCGAGTCGCGAATGGCTTCGTGACGTACTCGTCCGCTCCGAGCGCCCTTCCTTTTTCTGCCTCGGCCTCCCGACCCCTGGCAGTCAACATGACCACCACCGGGTTCGGAAGATCGGCGTCGTTTCGGATGCGCTGCAGAACGTCAAAACCCGACAACTTCGGCATCATGACGTCGAGCAAGACGAGATCCGGCTGAAACGAGGCAAGGAGCTCGAGCGCTTCTTCCCCATCGGAGGCAACCTCGACTTCATAGCCCTCGTGTCGCATTAGGAACTCGAGCGAGATGACGATATTCGGCTCATCGTCAACGATCAGTATCCGTGCGTTCAACTGCCTCACCTCCTCCCGGATCGTCAGCCGGCGGACTGGCCGCCAACGGTAGAGCAAAACAGAACACTGCGCCGGGTCCTGGAGCGGTTTCAATCCAGAGGCGACCCCCCAGTTGCGTGATGATCTCCTTCGAGATTGGCAGTCCGAGCCCGGTACCGCGCGGCTTGCCCGAGTCCCCATCTGCGACTTGCTGGAACTTCTCGAAGATCAGCTCGTGGTGTTCAGGCGGCACCCCCGGGCCGTTGTCTGCGACCGTTACCCGCGCCTCTCCGTCAACTTGCTGGAGGGTCACCCACACCCTCGGTTCGTCCGGGTCGCTGAACTTCACCGCGTTGGAGACCAGATTGATGATCACTTGAATGAGTCGATCGTGGTCGAACTCCGCCTGCAGGTCCGACGGGCCCAGGTCGATGCTCATGTCTATGTGCCGTCGGCGGAGCAGTTCGCCCACACGCTGCAGCGACTCCTCGACCACCGGCCCCAGCGGCTGCAGCTCTATCTTCCACTCGAGCGTACCCGACTCGATTTTGGCGAAATCGAGGACCTGGTTTATGTGGCGGGTCAGCCGCTCGCTCTCTTTGAGGATGATGTCGAGGAACTGGCTGCGCTGATCATGATCGAGGTCGGGGTTGTCATCCAGTATCTCGGTGAATGCGCGAATCGATGTCAGCGGGGTACGGAGCTCATGCGTCACAGCCGACATGAAGTCATCCTTCATCCGATCGAGCTCGAGAAGTTGCAGGTTGGCGTTCTGTAACTCCTCAGTCGCTTGTTCCAGTTCGCGCTGTTGCTGCTCGAGTTGCCGGCTGTAGGCGAGGACGCGGGTCGTTTCATCCAGCACATCGAGGACCTCGTCGCGGCTGAGGACGGCCTCTTCCACAGCAGATGAAACCAGCGCTCGGGCGGAGACTGCCCCGACTGCCCCGGCGAGTCTTTGTTCGACGAACGTGACCAAATCCGCGTCGGCCTCCAGGTCGCCGGACTCGGCGATGCCCCGCGTGGCCGCATACCGCATCAGAAGCGCGTCTGCCCTTTGCGAGCCCAGCACTCGTTCGAGAATCGACCGCAACTCGACGAACGAGGCGGTGCCCTGCCATACCGATGCCTGGGTTCGTTCGCTGGCTCCCTTGAACACGTCCACGAAGATCGAAGCCTGTCGCTGCTCTATCGGTGTCTGGTCCGTGAGTATTGACACCACCATGAATAGGCCGGCGTTGATCAACAGACTCCAGAACAATCCGTTGGTGATCGGATCGAACCCCTCCAGACCGAGCAGGGCAAACGGCCGGAGAGCCTCGATCCCGAACGGCCCGGACTCGATGAAGGCGTCGGACATGAGCCCGCTCTCGACGAGGGTTGGGATGGCGAGCGTGTAAGCCCAGACCGTGAATCCGGCAACCATCCCCGCAATGGCGCCTCGGCGATTGCCGGGCTTCCAGTAGAGCCCACCCAGCATCGAAGGAGCAAGTTGCGCGATTGCCGCGAACGAGATCAGCCCGATCGAAACCAGGGGCAGAGCTCCTTCGGTCAGCCGGAAGTAGAAATATCCGAGGAGAACGACCGAAAGGATGGTGATCCGCCTGGTGCCCAGCACGAGCGAAGAAACGTCCCCACGCTCGGCCAGGCGGAAGGAGCGAACTCTGAGCAGCACCGGAATCACCACATCGTTGGAGACCATGGTGGAGAGAGCAACAGTGGCCACGATGACCATGGAGGCGGCGGCAGACAAGCCGCCGATGAACGCCACAAGGGCAAGCAGTCGCTGACCGTCGGCCATGGGAAGCAGCAGCACGAGGTTGTCCGGGTCCACCGATCCCGCCTCGAACGTGAGGCGCCCGCCGACGGCGATCGGAAGAACGAAGAGGTTCATAACGAACAGGTAGAGAGGGAACAGCCAGATCGCCTTGTTCAGATGGCTCTCATCGGTGTTTTCGACCACAGCCATCTGGAACTGCCGCGGCAGGAACATGATGGCCAGTGCAGACAACACCATCAGCCATCCCCAGTCCCAGTACTCCTCGACCCCGCCTTCGAATCGGAGCAAGGAAGAGATATCGGTATCGGCAGCCGCTCTCGTAAAGATATCGCCCGGTCCCGAAAACAGCCCCCAGGTGACAAACACCCCAACGGCGAGGAAGGCAAACAACTTGACGACGGACTCAAATGCAATAGCAGCTACGAGACCCTCATGGTGCTCGGTGACATCCAGGTGCCTGGTCCCAAAGAGGATTGCAAACGTCCCCAGCAGAAGCGCCACCCAGAAAGCGGTCCCTCCGAAGAGGTCGGTGAAACCAACAGCACTCGACGTGACGTCCGGGTAGTGCCAGAGCAACGCAAAACTGGTAGCGATTCCGTCGAGTTGGAGTGCAACGTAGGGCACGATGCCCACCGCGGCGATGCCGGTGACGATCACGCCGAGCGCTAGTCCTTTCCCGTATCGAGACGAGATGAAGTCGGCAATCGACGTGATCGAGTTCTGCTTGCTGATCCGGATTATTTTGCGAAGAACGACCCACCAGAGCCCCGCCATCAAGGTTGGCCCGAGGTAGATCGGAAGAAAACCGATGCCGGCGGAGGCCGCCCTTCCAACACTGCCGTAGAACGTCCAGGCGGTGCAGTAGACGGCGAGCGATAGCGAGTAGACGTACGGGTTGGCGATGAGGCTGTGACCGCGCTCGGCGCGGCGATCTGCATAGCGGGCGATCAAGAACAGCAAGCCGATGTAGGCGAGCGCCGAGCCAACAATGACCCAACCGAACACCGCTCAGCGCCTTCGCTCGATGACGAAGGCCATGACCCCGATGAGCACAGCCCACCAAACAAACAAGTACAGGTAGAGCACCGGAACTCCGAGCAACGTGCCATCCGAGGACGCCAGCGTCATCAGTGGATAGTTGAGGGCGAGCGCGCCGAACACGGAAACCGCGGCCAGGCGTTGACCGCGACGATCCATCGTCGTCCTCCTCTCCGTCGCAGACATGGCCGCCGGGCGAGCCACATCACAGCCGTCAACCGATGATCATGACACAAGCCCCGACGAGAAGTTGAGCGCCAGAGCCTCCTGGGCGGACTTGATCGCCTTGAACACTTCCCGCAGGCCCATTCGCCGCCAGCTCGTCAACTCGTCGGGGTTGATGCGGTTGTCTGGCGATTCGCCCAACCGCCAGCGTGCCACCTGGTGTTCGAGACGAATCGTGGTTGCAAGCTCGTAACCCTCGATGAGCATTGAGGACAACTCGTCCGATACCTCGCCCGCCGCCGCAGCCGCTTCCAGGCGGCCGATCGTGCCGACCATCGGAGCATCGATGACGAGGGCATGAATCCGGGCGAACTGAACAATCGGGAGGATCGCTCCCGCCTTGAGGTCAAACGTTCCTGCGTGGTCGCCGCCCCGCTCGGTCTGCATCCGCCCCATGAACCCGAGCGGGGGACGGAAGTCGGCCGCCCGCTTGGCGAGCAAGGCGAGGAAGGGACCTGCGTTCCTGGCTCGCGTACGCAACTCCGCGAACGAACCGGCCAGGGTCGCATCTCCGGCGATGACCCTCGAGTCGAAGACGATCTGCGATTCGAGAAGATGGACCGGGCTGGCATCGAGCAGATAGGCAATCCACCGCCGCTCCCACTCGCCTTCCTCGCCGCGCCAATCCGGTTCTGAGGCCATCACCGCCCCACTGCAGCGCGGGTATCCGACCTCCTCGAGAACCCTGGTCACGTGAGAGGCCATCCCATCAAACCAGGGATTGGAGCCCAGCCCGTTTGGCACGACGAGGGCGTGATCCTGGTCGGGAAGCAGTGCGAGTTCACGCCGGGCGAGGCTCCCGAAGGCAACCCAGGCGTAGGAGCCGGGGGCGGGACCGAGCTCAGCCGTCGCCCACTCTATGGCCCGGGCGGTGGCGGCTTCTGCGAAGTTGGCCAGCAGCCGTGAGATGGCCATACCTTCCATGCCCTGCGACAGCAGCCGCTCAACGATTCTGGGCATCGATGCATAGACCTCGGCGAGTGCGCCCGGGGTCCGAGCGCTGCGAATCGCGCTGCGAATGGCGAATGGACTCTCGTCGATCGTCCCGAATAGATCGCTATCGGCCAGCATGCCGACCGGACGACCGTCGAACAGAACGGGAAGGTGCTTGATTCCCTGGTCGACCATCACTTCCAGGGCCGTCAGGAGACGATCGCCGGATTCGATGGTCGTAACCGGGAAGGTGGCGATGTCACGAACGGGGCCGGAGGAGTCCCGACCGATCGCCACCATCCTGGCCCTGAAGTCCTGATCTGTGACGATTCCGAGACGGTCCCCAACCGTGACGAGTGCTGCGGTGGCCCCCTCCAGGGTCATGGCCTCGGCCACCGCCTGCGCCGCGAGGTGCCCGCCGACCACGAGAGGTGCGGCCATCACGTCGGAGACCAGGCGCGAGGTGAGTCGAAGGTCGTCGCCGGCGGTCCGTTGCCGCCCGGCCAGAACTGCCCGACCTGCCTCGCCCTCCCACGCCAGGTCGATTGCCCGATCCGGGAGCAGAAGGTACGTGGTTGCGGAAGATGCCGTGGCGGTGTGGCCCGGGCTCGGCACCCAGAATTCGCCGGCGCCCACGACATCGACGCTGCGGCCCTCCTGATCACTGATCCGCAGCCCGCCGAACATCACGGCGACGGGACCTGGTGGAGTGACGACCTCGCCTCCGACAGCAGCCGCTTCGGTTATGTCCTCGATCAAGTCATCGATATCCGCCGGGCGAACGCCGGCGAACGCGGTCATCTCGGATAGGAACCGAAAGATTGCGTGTTGCATCGAAACGCAGGTTAGTGGGCACTCGCCCGGCAGAGCCCGCAGATGTGGGCTTCACGCGACCCGCGACCCGCGACCAGCGACCCGCGACCCGCGACCCGCGACCCGCGACCCGCGACCCGCGACCCGCGACCCGCGACCCGCGACCCGCGACACAGAAAAGCGGGGAAGCACCAACTTCCCCGCTTTCCTGTTCAGGCCCGGAGTGCTCTAGGCCTTGCCCTCCTTGAGGTAGGCGCTGGCCACCTCGGGGATCCGGAGACTCTCGACGAGTTCCTGGACCTCGGCGGGCGGTTCCTTCGTCATCTTCGAGACAACGTAGGTGGTGACCAGGTTGAGGACCATACCGACCGTCCCGATGCCCTGCGGCGAGATGTCGAAGAGCCAGGGATCGATGTCCATCAGACCGTTGGCCGTCATCACGATGTACACGAAGGTGAACGTCATGCCGATGGCCATCCCGGCAATCGCGCCCTCCTTCGTGGCCTTCTTCCAGAAGATCCCCAACACGATGACCGGGAAGAAACTCGCCGCGGCAAGGCCGAAGGCGAATGCCACCACCTCCGCAACGAACCCGGGCGGGTTGATCCCGAAGTAGCCGGCAACCAGCACGCCGCCGCCCATCGCGATCCGACCGGCACGCAGCCGCTGAGCCTCATTGGTGCCTCGTTTCAACACCTTCGTATAGAGGTCGTGCCCGATCGAAGATCCAATCACCAGAAGAAGACCGGACGCCGTCGATAGTGCAGCGGCCAGGCCGCCTGCCGCCACAAGCGCAGTGATCGGGGCGGCGAGACCCGCGATCTCCGGGTTGGCGAGCACCATGATGTCGCGGTCGACGGTCAGTTCGTTGCCGTCGCCTGCCTGGTAGTTGATGATCCCGTCGCCGTTCTTGTCATCGAAGCTGAGCAGACCGGTTTCCTCCCATGAGCCGAACCAGGAGTTCTCAGCCTTGACCTGCTCGTACGGCTGGTTCGACACCGTGTCCATCAGGTTCGTCTTGGCGAAGGCCGCAACTGCCGGAGCCGTCGTATAGAGGATGGCGATGAAGAACAAAGCCCATCCAGCCGACCAGCGGGCATCCCGCACCGTCTTCGTCGTATAGAACCGCACGATCACGTGTGGCAACCCGGCCGTACCCGTCATGAGCGCAATCGTGATGAACAGGACGTTCAACGTCGAAAGTGACGAAAAGGCTTCCGTATACGCTCCGAATCCGAGATCCGTCTGGATCGCGTTCAGATCGTCGAGCACGCCGCCGAAGCCAAGCTGAGGGATCGGCATTCCCGTCAGCTTCGAGGCGATGGCAATGGCCGGAATCAAGTAGGCGATGATCAGCACCGAATACTGCGCTACCTGAGTCCAGGTGATGCCCTTCATGCCGCCGGTGACGGCATAGACCGTGACGATCGCCATGCCAACGAACACACCGACGTTGATATCGAGGTTCAGGAACCGCGAGAACACGATCCCGACGCCGCGCATCTGGCCGGCCACGTAGGTGAACGAAACGAAGATCGCCGCCACCAGTGCGACAATGCGGGCAGTTTGGCTGTAGTAGCGATCGCCGACGAAGTCGGGAACGGTGTACTTGCCGAACTTACGCAGATACGGTGCCAGCAGCAGCGCCAGCAGCACATAGCCGCCCGTCCAACCCATGAGGTAGACGGAACCGTCCGAACCGAGGAAGGCGATGATGCCTGCCATCGAAATGAACGATGCAGCCGACATCCAGTCGGCGGCAACGGCCATGCCGTTGGCGACCGCGGGAACTCCGTGGCCTGCCACGTAGAAGCCCTCGGTATCCCTCGCCCGCTGTCGCAGAGCGATATAGATGTAGAGCGCGAAGGTCAGGCCGACAACGATCCACGTCCAGACTTCGACGCTCATGCGCTACCTCCCGACATTCCCTGCAGCGTTGCTTCAAGCTCCGTGTCGTAGCGATCCATAGTCTTCGCATATACGAAGATGAGAACAACAAACACAAAGATCGATCCCTGCTGCGCCATCCAGAATCCGAGTGGAAATCCTCCGATTGATGCCTCGTTGAGAACATCGATCAAGAGAATCGACAAGACGATCGAGACAAACGCCCAGATCGACAACAAGATGAGTTTGAGGCGTACGTTCCGTCGCCAGTAGTCCTTTATGGCTTGATCCACCGCTTCGACCTCCCTTCCATGCATGGGTGCCCCTGGGGCACCCGGGGGCTCGTCACGAGGAAGGTACGACGCCATCTCTCTTCGCGGCGGGGGAATGCGTTGAGCGGCGCTTTGCTGCGTCAATCGGCGGCGAACAGACCGGTCATCGGATGAACGGACCGCTCGGCGCAGCCAAGCGAGTGCAACGAAGAACTGTTCTGCCGTTCAGTTCTGGCTCATGGGTTCGACGGAAATTCACCCGTCGCTTCGTCTGGTGCCGCCCCCTTTGACAGCGCTATTAGAGCTCCATTCGCAGCAGTTCCGAAGCACGTTCGGGCATGTGCATTCTCAGCAGCAAGCGGTCGGCGTGACGGGGGGGACGTGCCCGCCAGGAGAACAGGATCATGACGGCAAACGCCAGAGGAACCGTCACCACCGCCGGCTGCGCCAGTAGCGCCCCCAACAACCCATCGACGTCACCAAGCATGGTTACGAGAATGGCGGCCGTGGCGGTGGTTCCCCCAACGATCATCCCAAGGGCGGCACCGCGGGCGGCCAGCCCTCGCCACCAAATGCCGAGAATCAAGAGCGGACAGAAGGCGCTGGCGGCGATGGCGAACGCCCATCCGACCAGAATGTTGATGTCGAACGGCCGGGCGAGCAAACCGAGCCCGATCGCCACGATCCCACCGAATACGGCCCCTGCCCTGAAGTACCAGAGCCTTCGAGCAGCCGAAGCGGCAGGGCGCAGGAGTTGCGCGTAGAGGTCGTGGCTCAACGCCCCGGCGACGCTGATCAGGAGTCCGGATGACGTCGAGATGAACGCGGAGAAGGCGCCGGCCGCCACCAGCGCCGAGATGAACTCGCCGAGGGTCCCATCGAGCAGACGGGGCAGCGCCAGCACCACGGTGTCGGTATCGCCGGTCACGTACAACTCGGGAACCCACACCCTGCCCAGCGCTCCATAGATCCAGGGGAAGAAGTAGAAGACCCCGACAAATCCGAGGATCACGACTGCCGTGCGCCTGGCCGACGGTGCGTCGCGATTCGTGTAGAACCGCACGAGGATGTGTGGCAACCCCATTGTCCCGAGCACGGTGGCGATCAGGAGCGAAACGGCGCCCAGCAGACCGTACCGCTCACCATCCGGGAACGGCACGGTCCAGGCCGTGCCGTCCCTGGCGCCGATCGATGACGCCGTCGGAGCCACGTCACCCGCGGCGAACGCCGCCTTCGTGCCGGCAGGCACCTCGATTTCGCCCGCCGACCACACAACCGCCGCACCGTTGACGGCAACGACGATCGACTCCGGCACCTCCAACCGGGTGTCGCGAGCGAAGGTAACTTCTGTGTCATCGGGGAAAGTCGGCAATCCGGCCGCAAATGGAGTGCGAGCGCCGGACGACCAGCCGAGCGCAATCAGCAGAACCAGAGCCGAGAATGAAATCGCAGTGAGCTTGGTCCAGAAATGGAAGGCCTGCACATAGGTGATGCCCTTCATCCCGCCAAATGCCACGGCTGCAATGACGAGGACCCCCACGACGACCACGCCTACCCAGTAGGGCACGCCGGCGAGGAGTTCGAGAGTCACACCTGCGCCCTTCATCTGAGGAACGAGGTAGAACCACCCGATGAGGAGAACCAGGAGTGCGGCGATGCGTCGGAGGCGCCGGCTGGCAAAGCGCCCCTCGGCGAAGTCCGGGATCGTGTAGGCACCGAAGCGCCTGAGGGGTGCCGCGACAAAGAGCAGCAACATCACATACCCGGCCGCATAACCGAGTGGAAACCACATCGCCCTAGCCCCGAACTTCATGACTAATCCGGCAATGCCGAGAAAAGAGGCCGCGGAGAGGTACTCGCCCGAGATGGCGGAAGCGTTCCAGATCGACCCGACCGCCCGGGTGGCGACGAAGAAGTCCGATGTGGTGCGGGCGATCCTTATGCCGAACAGGCCGATAGTGAAAGTGGCGACGATCACCGCTCCTACGAAGATCGTCGTCAATGTCACGGCGTATCCACCAGGTCTGAGAACTCGTCCTCATCCTCCTCGACTGCGCCGAGGTAGCTCCAGGCGATGAGCACCAGCATCGGGAATCCGGCGACTCCGAGAAACAGCCACGGAAGTGGCAGCGACCACAGGTAGGTCGTCGCCAACGATGGAAACAGCCAGAAGACGATCGGACCGCCGAGTATGACGAGCAAGAAGAGCCCGAAATAGAAGAGCGACGTCGACAAATTGACCCTCAGAACCGTACGAAGGTAGATCGGATCGAGTGCCGTGTTGCGGTCGTCCCTCATCGGCCCGTGGTACCGAGGCCCAAGCGCTCACGAAGTTGTCTTGCTCGCCGACGACTGACCGGGATCTTGGTCTCGCCTGAGTCGTTGAGCCTCACGATCAGGGTCTGATTGAAGTACGGCTGAATCTCAATGACGTGGCGGAGATTCACGAGGAAGCTGCGATGAACGCGAACAAAACCCTCGGAGGACCACCGTTCCGCCAGCGACGAGAGCGACCGGCGCACCAGGTATGAGTCCTTGAAGGTGTGGAGGCGCACATAGTCGCCTTCGGACTCGACGTAGCGGATCTCGCCCCGATCGATGAGACGGGTCTTGCCCGCTACCTCGACGGCGACGAAGGGCAGCGCGTCGTCCTCTGTGCGCTCTGCTCCAACCTGCGCGGAGGCGCCGGCCGACCTCCCTGCCACCCGGCTCTCGAGACGCCGAAGCGTCGCCGTGAGGCGTTCCATTGAGACGGGCTTGAGCAGGTAATCGGTTGCATCGATCGCGAACGCCTCCACCGCATGCTCTTCGTGGGCACTGACGAACACAACAGCAGGCGGATCGGAGAACTGCCCGAGCGTCTTGGCGAGTTGGATTCCGTCGAGGCCGGGCATCCGGATGTCGAGGAACACGACATCGGCAGGTTCATCCTGCAGCAAGACCAGAGCTTCGGTTGCGCCGGCGGCCGTCTGGATCTCTTCGGCTGCACCTGCCGCCTCGAGCAAATAGGCCAGGTCGTCACGAGCGTGCTGTTCGTCGTCGACGACGAGCACCTTGGAGAAGATCACGGTTGGATCACCCCGGCACGATACTTGGGAACGAGCATGGAGACCCGCGTGCCGGAACCTGGCTCGGATTCGAAATGTAGCCCGTAATGCTCGCCATACGTCGAGCGGAGTCGCTCCTGGATGTTGGCCAGACCGACCGACCCTTCACCAGGCTCGCCGACTGAAGCCGTGATCGAGGCAATCGCCTCATCGGACATGCCGACACCGTTGTCCGACACGGACAGGTAGACGTCGTCGTCCCGGTCCTCCGCATCAATCGATACCCGCCAGATCCCCTCACGCCGCTCGAGACCATGTTGAACCGCGTTCTCCACCAGGGGTTGCAGCAGGAGCATCGGAATCGTGATCGGCAAGACCTCGGGATCGACTCTGAATACGACCTCGAGCCGGTCTCCGTGCCTGGCTCGCTGAAGTTCGAGGTATGTGTGAACGTTGCGCAGTTCGTCCGAGAGCGTCGTGTTGATGCGGTCGTTCCGCAGGATGTAGCGTGAGAACTCGGCGAACTGAATCAGTAGTTCTCTGGCCCGCTCGGCATCTCTACGCACCATGCTTCCAATGGCGGTGAGCGTGTTGTAGGCGAAATGAGGGCTGATCTGAGCACGAAGGGCCACCGTTCTGGCCCTCAGGAGCTCCTGGCGGGTTACGTCGCCCTCCGCCAGTTGGAGCTGATTTGAAAGCTGCCTGGCGACCTCGCGGGCGGCGCGAATGAGGCCGAGGGTCACCGGCTGATCCTTCAGGCGCAGCAGAATGAGGCTACCCATCACCTCAGACCCGGCCCGCAAGGGGACGGCCACGGTTTCACCGATCGGGCAATCGAGCCGATCACAAACCAGGCCCGATCTGGACGCCCTGGATCCACCGGTCCGGATCGCCGCCTCACCGATCTCAAAGACCTGAAGGTCTCCGACTCCATGATGACGATGCCCGATGCCGCTGTAGGCGAGAACGTCTTTGACGTCGGTGATGGCAACCGCCGCCACTCCGACGAGTTCTCTGATAGCACGGGCCGATCGAGCGGCCGACCGGGCATCGAGCCCCTCTCGCATCGGACGGGCCGTCAAATAAGTCAAGCGAAGGGTGTCCTGGACCGACCGTTCTATCGGATTGGCCAGCGCCCATCTGCTCGGCCGCCACGATCGCCTGGTTCGACGCCGATTCACAAACGGCTGAGTGGTGAGTAGGAGGAGAAGAGTGCGCTGCATACGTTGGGAGGAACGTAGCAATGGGCCCGAGAGATAAGCAATAGGTTCTTGGAGAATGGGAATTGGCAATTGGCACCCGGCGATAGGCGGTGGCAGTAGGCAGTGGGCCCTAGGCGTTGGGCGATAGGCGATCGGGCGTCCTCACACCACCCCGAAGATGGCGATTGGGACTAGAAACACATTCGATACGATCAGCAGGCCGGCGGCCGCCATGACCGCGGTGCCGGCCGCCCGCCGGACGGAGAGTCCCAATACCGCCCGGCCCGCCACCATCAGCGCCAGCACGAACCAGACGGCGGCGACGACATTGGCGAAGCTCACGTCTAGCGGCATGACCTGGAGCAGGAGCGGAGCGTGCGCCAGAGCCGTTGCCCGGTACATCGCTCCGAGGGTTCCTTCCCCTTCGACGCCGTGCACGCCGATGAACCAGAGGATCGGCGCAACGACGACCCAACGAAGCAATCCCCAGACGACGAATGCTGCAGCGGTTCGGAATCCCGCCCCCGACGCACGGTCGAGCCACATCGCCCATGAAGCGAGCAGGCTGTAGACCGTGAGGACGAACAGCACCGACGATACGTTGGATCCGGCGCGGCGAAGCGACGCATCCCGGTAGGAGTCCGGTTGGAGCAGCAACGCACGGACGATGTGAGCAGGACGGTACAACGTACCCGAAGCAACGCCACCGCCCGGTCCGACATTCCGATAGTCGCGGGTTGCTCGTCGCGGGTAGCTCGTCAGACCCGCGACTACGGGTATCCCACGTGCCACAACGTCAGGCCGTGCGGAGGTGCCGCTCCTCCGGTGGTCGAACGATCTCTGGCCTCGAGAAAGCGCGGGATGGCTTCGGGAGGCAGCCGCCCACGCCCGACCTCAACGCACGCCACCACCATCGCCCGCACCATCTGATGACAGAACGATGAGGCGGCCACCTCGAACTCGAGGATCCCATCCTGGAGGTACCTCCATTCCGTCGCCAGCACTTTCCGCTCACTCGACCGTCCGGGAGCTGCCCTGCAGAATGAAGCAAAGTCGTGCAAGCCTTCGAAATGCTTGGCCGCGGCTGCCATTCTGTCGATATCGAGGGCATACGAAACGCGCCATGCTCGATGCCGCCATTGCGGATCGAGCACCCGGCCGTTGTCGATCCGGTAGCGATAGGTGCGGGAGATCGCTGAGAATCTGGCATTGAAGTCATCAGCCGCCGCAACCAATGCGGTGATCGCGATCTCGGGGTTGAGCATCTTGTTGAGAGACCGGAGGAGCCGCCCGGTGTCGAGGTCCTGGTCACTCTCAAAGCTGATCACCTGCCCGTCGGCATGGACTCCGGCGTCCGTCCGGCCGGCGACCACCGTCGCGACGCCCGGCACAACTCGATGGAGAGCAGCCTCGAGGTCATCCTGCACAGTGCGAACGTTCAGTTGACGGGCGTATCCGCGGAAGCCGGAGCCGTCGTAGGCCAGATCCATCCGGTAAACGGTCACGTCAGAAGAAGCGGAGCAGAGAGGCGAGGCCGTCGCCGATCCCGATCGCTTGCACGACCCACCACAGCGCAACTGCGAGAACGGCACTTGCCATCGCCTTGCGGGTGTCGAAATCGAACACGACCCGAGCGGCCGCTCCGATCGCCGCCACGAACCAGATCAAAGCAGCTGCTACGACCACATCGACTAGTACCGACCCGACGAACGGCGCAACGACCAGCAGAGCAAGCGGAGCGTGGCTGTATCCGGTGAGGCGGATCACTGTGGCACCGCGCGCCGACGCATCGAAGAGTTTGGTGCCGGCTAACCACAGGCCGCCCGAGACGACCAGCCATCCGATCAAGCCGCCGAGCAACAGGCTGATAAAGAAGACGACACCGAAACCAACCGATCCGCTGACCACCAGGGCCAGGTAGACGGCGGCATAGATTCCGGCCACCAGCAACACGGCGTCCCCGGTAGCCGCCGAATCGAAGAACACCTCGGTATAGAGCTTCTGATCGAGCCGGGCGGCCCGCATGATCCGGTCGAGCATGAACCCATTCTGTCGGTCCGGGCAGAGTAACAGCCGGCCGGGTTGGCGATTCGATCTCGATCGCATCCACAGCCACCCGACACCTGGCAAACCGTCATTCGCATGGGTACCGGATGATCAGCCGGCGGAGGATTGTCGTACCAGTGATTGCAGTGCCATGCAGGGGCGCGTCACGCTCACGTCGGAGTTCCAGAGGCTCACGTGGTCAAACTCAACCCAACGCACGTCCCTGGTGCCTTCTCCGGAGGTAACAATCCCCGAAGCTGCCAGGAACCCGAACCGAACATCGAAATGGAGGTGGGCCGGACCGTCCCGGCGAGCCGGGAACTGGTGGATGTCGATGTCGAGCAGCCCGAGTGATGCCATGTCCGCCAGACCAGTCTCTTCTTCGACCTCCCGACGTATCGCTCGTTCGATCGACACATCGTCGGGCTCGATGTGACCTCCTGGTTGCAGCCATGTACCGATCTTGGTGTGGTGGATGAGTAAGACGCCGTCCCGGTCGGGTGCGGCCACGAATCCGCTGGCCGTGAAATGGCCGGGGTCGTAGAGATCGCCCGCCGTCGGGTCGCCGTCTATGCGAGTCAGATCGAGCATCCGACTCCGATAGGACGCCTGGAGCTCATCAGGCGGGACGAACGTGGTGAGGAGATCTCGAAGGTGCGATGGAGCAATTGGCATGAAAAGGTAGTAGGTAAAAAGGTTGTAGGTAATAGGTTGTAGGTATTGGGCGTTTCTGGCCTACGGCCCACAGCCTACGGCCTAGCGCCGCTAGATCCGCCGCAACCTGACCTGCTTGATCGTGTGATCCGCATCCTTCTCGATGATGAGGTGCGCTCTCTCGCGGGTCGGCAGGATGTTCTCGCGGAGATTCGGACCATTGATCCGTGTCCAGATGTCCATCGCCGTCTCGATCGCCTCGCCTTCACTGAGAAGTGCGTAGCGATGGAAGTAGGAGTTGGGATCCTGGAAGATCGTCGTGCGCAGCGTCAGGAATCGATCGACGTACCACTGCACGATGTGGTCTTCATCGGCATCCATATAGATCGAGAAGTCGAAGAAGTCAGAGACGAAAACCCGGGCCCGGACAGCTCCTCCGTCGCCGGTCTGCAGGACGTTGAGCCCCTCGACGATGAGGATGTCCGGCCGGTTGGTCAGCCGCTGCTCCCCCGGCACGACGTCGTAGGCAAGATGCGAGTAGACCGGGACCGCCACCTCCCCCTCCCCGGCTTTCACGGACGCCATGAACCGGACGAGGCGACGTACGTCGTAGCTCTCGGGAAAACCCTTGCGGTCCATGAGGCCGCGTCGTTCGAGCTCTGCGTTTGGATAGAGGAATCCGTCCGTTGTAACGAGGTCGACCTTCGGGTGGTCAGGCCAACGCGCCAGCAGTGCCTGAAGAACGCGGGCCACCGTCGACTTTCCGACTGCCACGCTCCCTGCCACCCCGATGACGTACGGCACTCGTTCGGCGGGTTGGCCGAGGAACGTGTCGGTCACTTTGTACAACTGCTGGGAAGCGGCCACGTAGAGGTTCAGCAGTCGGGAGAGCGGAAGGTAGATCTGCGCGACCTCGTCGAGCGACAGCTTCTCGTTGATGCCCCGCAAGCGATCAAGATCGGATTCGTCCAGCGTCATCGGTGTGTTGGCGCGTAGATCAGCCCATTCGTCATGACCGAACCTGATGAAACGGGCGTCGAGATGGGCGTCTGAGGACATTGCCATGGCAGGCTAGTGGTGGAATTCCCGTTGCACCGCACCATCGGTCTAGCGTTTAATGGAACTCAGAGGCGTGTCCGAGCGTCTTACAAGGGATAGTCAACCGGGGGTGCATCATGATGTCGCGTTCTGGCGGTAACCGGGTAACGCTCAAGTTGATCGCGCTGGTGGCGATCCTGTCGGTATTGGCCGCCGCCTGCGGTGGCGGAACGACCGGCGGGGACGTGGCTGCGGACATCGTCGACGATGGCACGAGCGGGGATCAGTCGACGGAGACGACCAGTCCGGACGCCGGGGATATCCCGAAGACCCTTGCCGATTTCTTTGGATACGGTGAGGAGAACTTCGACCCGGCCGCCGACGAAGCACGCTATCGCGAGCAGGAGATGGAGGTCCAGCAGTCCATCGCCGAATGTATGGCCGCGGAAGGCTTCGAGTACACCCCGTTCGTCCAGGACCAGGACTTCGGCTACTTCGGTCCCGGTGAGGACCTCACCGAAGAGGAGTGGAAGGCCAAGTACGGATACGGATACTTCACCATGATGCTCGAGGAAACCGCAGCCTTCGAAGAGGGCGGGTTCGATCAGCAATACAACCCAGAGGACGACCCCAACTGGGTGTATCAGGAGTCGCTCTCAGATTCTGAGCGTCAGGCCTACGAGGTTGCCCTGTATGGGAACTGGGAGAACTTCGAAGAGGTTGCCCCGACCCTCGACGAGGAAGGCAACGAGGTCTGGGTGGAGCCGGATTGGTCGGAGATCGGCGGTTGCCAGAACCTCGCCTACGAGGACACCTACGGTGGCTTCGGACCAGATCCGGAGCTCGAGGATATCTGGCAGCAGCTCGAACCTGCCTATGAGGATCTCTGGAGCAGGATCGAATCCGACCCACGCATCGTCGAAGCCAACGAGGAATGGGCCGCTTGCATGTCCGCCGCCGGATACTCGTTCACGACCCAGGAAGACATCTGGATGTATCTGGACGAGCTTGGCCAGGACCTCTGGTCCGGCCAGGATGAGTTCTACCAGCAGATCGAAGCTCAGGCCCAGGCCCTTCCCGAGGACGAACGTGAGGCGTTCTATGAGGAGGCATACGCCAACGTCGGTCCGTGGGGACCGGATGTGGATCCAGAACAGATCCAGGCCCTCGCCGATGAGGAACTGGCGATTGCCGCGGCAGACACCGAGTGCGGTGGCGACATGATGGATCTCAGAACTGAAGTCCAGGAGGAGTACGAAGCCCAGTTCATTCTCGAGAACTTCGAGTTACTCCAAAAACAGAAGGACATGCAGAACGAGCTGGGCTATTGACCGGTGCGCCGAACGACAACCCTCACGATCGGACTCGCCGCTGTCGTGGCGGCGGCGGGTGGTGGATGGTACGCCGGAAGCCAGATCAAATCGCCGGCTCAGGTAGCGGCGGAGGCTGAACCTCCGCCTCCGTCGCGCATCACCGTGCCGGTCGAAATGCGGACCCTTGGCCGCGACATAATCATCAGAGGCGATGTGCGGTTCGATCAGCCGGCCGGCATCACGCTGGCGGATCCGCCCGCTGTACTCGGGGGCGCGTCGATTGTCACTCTCGCGCCCGACGAGGGCACAGACCTGACGGAGGGGTCCCTGGTCATTGAAGTGTCGGGACGGCCCATTCTCGTGTTGCAGGGTGACTTGCCCATGTTCCGGTCGATTCGCCCTGGTGATGAAGGCGATGACGTCCTGCAGCTCGAGGAGGCGCTGGCACGACTCGGCTTCGACCCGGGAGCAGTCGACGGCGCCTACAGCGGAGACACAGCTACCGCCGTCGACGCCTGGTACCGATCGCTCGGATATGAACCGATCGGCCCGAACGAGCAGGAGCAGGCCGAGTTGGACGCGGCCAAATCATCGGTGGACGCGGCGGCCAGAGACGTCACGTTCGCCAAACAAGCCCTGGCGGCAGCCAAGGCGCCCCTGCCCCAATCAGCCATCCTGGAACTCGACGCGGCGGTCGCATCGTCCCAGCGGGCTCTGGAAGACGCCAGGGCAAATGCCGGCGCCTCCGACGCAGCTGCGGCGGCGGCGGTTACGTCCGCAGAGCAAGACGTGACGGACGCAACCGCCGCCAAAGCACTCGCCGCCGAACAGCTTGCCACCGGGCAAGCAGCCGAGCCACCGCTCACACCCGAAGAACTCGCCGCTTTGGAGCAGGCGTCGATCGACGCCGCCATGGCGCTGCGGGAGGCGGAATCGTGGCTGGCCCAGTCCTTGATCGATCGAGACCAGACTGCCCGCAACAACGCCAATCTCGTAGCAGACGCCGAAGACCGACTCGCCATCGAAAAGGCCAGACGCAGCGAGACACTCACACCGGCAGACACAAGCGAATCCGACGCTGCGCTCTCCGATGCAAACAAACGCCTCAGCGAAGCTCAGGCGACGTACAACGGCCTCTTGGCCAAGACGGGCGTCACCGCCTTGCGATCCGAAATCATGTTCATGCGACGGTTACCCGTTCGTATCGACCGCGTCTTCGTCGAACGCGGCGACGGCGTCGCGGGTGAGGTCATGCAAGTCACCGGATCTGAACTCGCCATCGATACGTCGATCGCCGTGGCCGATGCCGGCCTCATCGACGTCGGCGACGAGGTCATCATCGAGGACTCATTCAGCGACATCACCACCACCGGTGTGGTCACCAAAAAGGCAGACCGTCCCGGCACCAACAACGTCGATGGCGATCGCGTCTACCTCGAGGTGAGTCCAAACGAAGACCTCTCGGAGGGATTCAACGTCAAGCTGACGATTCCCGTTGAGTCGACGGGCGGGGACGTTCTGGCCGTCCCGCTGGCCGCGTTGTCTGCGACCGCAGACGGCGCGACGCGGATCGAAGTCGAACACGAGGACGGCACAACCACCTTTCTCGTCGTGACGATCGGCCTGGACGCCGGTGGATACGCCGAGATCAACGCCGTGGATGGAGAGATCCACGAAGGCGATCGGGTAGTCGTCGGGACGGAGCAGGCCCCCACCGCGCCTAGCTCAGACGCATGAGCCTCCCCGTCGTCCTCCTCGAAAGCGTCTCGAGGACGTTCGAGGGAACACAACCGGTCCACGCCTTGCGCAGTGTCGACCTGGCGATCTATGAAGGCGAGTACGTGGCGGTCATGGGGCCGTCAGGGTCCGGCAAGTCGACCCTGCTCAATGTGCTGGGCCTACTCGACGAGCCCACCAGCGGGTCGTACCTCCTCGACGGAGTCGACGTGCGGGCCGCGGTTGATTCCGAACGCACTGCACTACGCGGCCGCAAGATCGGGTTCGTGTTCCAGGCATTTCACCTACTACGCCACCGCACGGTCATCGAGAACGTCATGACGGCTCTGCTCTACAACGGATTCCCTCGAAAAGAGCGGCGAGAAGCTGCCCGAACCGCTCTGGCGCGGGTCGGCATGGGGCACCGAATGGAGCAGACGCCCGATACGCTCTCGGGTGGCGAACGGCAGCGCGTTGCCATCGCCAGAGCGATCGTTGCGGAACCGAGCCTCCTGCTCGCCGACGAGCCCACCGGGAACCTGGACACCAAGACCAGCGAATCGGTCCTTGCAGCATTTGATGACCTGCGGCGCGACGGCCTCACACTCGTAGTCGTCACTCACGATGCCACCGTGGGTGCCCATGCAGAGCGTCAAGTCGAGATGCTGGACGGGATCCTGACCGAACTCGAGACCAGCACATGAACAACCCGAAGCCCCGCTTTGCCGTGCGCGATCTAGTGGCCGAAGCTGTGACCTCGATGCTGGCAAGGCCGGGACGCACGATATTGACCATTCTCGGGACCGTGCTCGGCATCGGAGCGATCGTTGCCACACTCGGAATTGCCAAAACGGCTGGCAACCAGATCGTGACTCGCTTCGATCCGCTCATCGCCACGAGCGTGACCGTCTCGAACCGGTCGGAGTTCGGGTTCTTCGGGCCACAACCGGAAGTCAACCTGCTGCCGTGGGATGCTCAGGACAGACTCGAACGCTTGAACGGTGTTGTGGCCGCCGGAACGCTGACCAACGTCGACACCGCCGGATCCCTCACTCGCTCGGTCCCACTGCGCGATCCGCTCGCCCGCAACGAGTTTGCATTGAATGTCGTGGCAGCCTCGCCGGGAACGCTGGAAGTCTTCGTAGCCGAACTCAGGACCGGACGTTTCTTCGATGAAGGTCACTCGGATCGGGCAGACCCCGTCGCACTGCTCGGCAGAAGTGCCGCGCAACGCCTCAACATCGATCGCGTAGACCACCAACCCGCCATCTTCATCGGGGAACACCCGTTCATCGTCGTCGGCATCATCGATGACCTGGCCAAGGAGCCCCGCCTACTCGACGCCGTGATCATCCCGAACGGGACGGCAAGGAAGCTCTTTGGCCTGAACGGAATCGACGAAGTGCATATCCGCGCCGAGCTCGGAGCTGCCCAACTCATTGCCGAGCAGGCACCGATTGCGCTCAACCCCAATGAGCCGGGTCGTTTGCGGGTGCAGGCGCCTGCGGATCCGACCAGCCTGATTTCAGGTGTCGAGGAAGACGTCGACGCCCTCTTCCTCGTGCTCGGCGGAGTGTCGCTGCTGATCGGCGCCATCGGCATCGCCAACGTGACTTTGGTGTCGGTCCTCGAACGGGTCGGCGAGATTGGTTTGCGCCGTTCACTCGGCGCCGCCCGTCGACACATCGCCTACCAGTTCCTCATCGAGAGCGCCGGGATGGGATTCATCGGCGGGGTGGTCGGAGCGAGCGTCGGCGTTCTGGTCGTCGTCGGGGTCGCCGCTAGCCGCACCTGGACGCCCGTCCTCGAGCCCTGGGTCCCCGTGGCGGCCCCGGCGCTGGGAACAGTGGTCGGATTGCTGGCCGGCCTCTACCCGTCGCTCCGTGCCGCCCGGCTGGAGCCGGTGGATGCACTGCGAGCGGGCATGTGAGCCTGCCGGCTACGCCGGCAGGTGCGAGTTGCTGAACGGAGCAGGTTTCCTCGCGCACAGGAGCGAAGCGATGTTGGGCCGGCCTCCGAAGAAGAATCGACGACCAAGAAGGTATGTCGAAAAGACAAGCGAGACTGAAAGGCGCGTATTTCCGCCCATCAGGAGCGAGATGCGGGAAATCACAGCAACAGCTATTGATGCCGCCTGGTTTCCTCCCCCGGTAGCGAAGCGACGTTGGGCGAAATGGAGAGTCCCGATTCCTGATCCAAACATCGGGGGGGTATCCGCCTGCCGGCTGCGCCGGCAGGTGTGAGTTGCTGCGCAACTCAAGCCAGCAGACAAAAGCGAAAGGGGGCTGATTCGTTTTGTCCCTCTGTTGGCACGGAGCCAATTGCCAATTGCCAGTGTGTTCTCGCGGTTTTTCATCTAAACGGTCCCCTCCAATGCTTTTCTGTCACAGTGACCACGCTCATTGAAACTCCCCAGACCTGCTCACTGAAATTCCCCACCTCCTGAGAGGGAATACCCACTGT
>JARGFH010000043.1 GCA_029210695.1 Acidimicrobiia bacterium | reverse complement strand
GACATCCGCAACGCTTCAGCAGTAGCAACCATCCCCCAACACTACACCGGTTCGCCATTTCAGCGACAGACCACTAGCTTGCTTTGATGCGCGCAGAAACAGGAGCCTTCAGCGAGTATCTCACTCGCATCGGTCGAGCACTCGATCAGCATCTGGAAGGTGAACGTTCCGACCCGGTGACCACCATCGAAGAGTGGAAGCCGCGGTTCACCGGTTCCCTTCCGGAACGGGGGGTGGGGGCAGCGGCGGTCGTAGCCGAACTGGAGAGCGGCCTGATACCCAACGGCCCCCGGATGAGTGAGTCGGGTTTCTGGGGATTCATCACCACCGGACCCACCACCATTCCGGCGGTGGCGCAAGCGGCCGCTCTGGTGGCCGCCCCACAGCGGTACACGATCAACGCATTCAACCTGCTCGAGGAGCTCTCGCTCGATTGGCTTGGCGACCTGTGCGGATTGAGTTCGGGGATGAAGGGGCTGTACTCGAGCGGTGGCTCGACCGCCAACCTGGTGGCGCTGGGAGCAGCCCGCCAGTGGGCCTTCGAACAGATTGGGGTGGACCCTTCCGCCCGGGCATTCGGGGATCGGGCGACGGCAATCTACGCCTCCACTGAGGTGCATCACACGGTGCAGCGCTCTGCAGGAGTGCTGGGGTTGGGCCGGGCTGCGGTACGGGTGATACCCACCGACGACCGGCAACGCATGGAGGTCGGCGCGCTTCAGGCCAGTCTCAAACGGGATAGATCCGAAGGGGTTCTCCCGGTGGCGGTAGTCGGCACATGCGGTACGACGAACACCGGAGCGATCGATCCACTGCGGCCCATTGGGGAACTGGCTGCTGAACTCGGCGTCTGGTTCCACGTCGACGGTGCCTATGGACTGCCCGGCATCCTCGACGAACGCATCGCAGCCCGATTCGACGGGTTGGGGCTGGCAGATTCGGTGATCGTCGATCCACATAAGTGGTTGGCGGCCCCGGTGGGAGTTGCGGCCACCTTCGTACGCGACCGGACGATCTTGCATCGGGCCTTCACCCAGGAACCGGCCGAATATCTGGAGGGCTCATTCGCCGAGGACGGAGATGTGGAGGTGTCGATGGACAGCCTCGGAGTGCCGTTCGGCGACTTCGGAGTGGAACTGTCATCTCCTTCAAGGGGCGTGATCGTGTGGAGCATTCTCCTTGAACAGGGCCGGGAGGGTGTGAGAGAACGGATCCGCCGGGACAACGACTTTGCGCGCCACGTAGCCGACCGGGCCACCCGACACCCCCGTTTGGAATCGCTCACCGAACCCGAACTGTCTATCGCCTGTATCCGGTACTCGATCCAGGGCGTCGACGATCTCAACGAGTTGAACGCCCGACTGCTACGGAGACTCGTAAGGACCACCCCCTTCCTGCCCAGCGCCACAGTCGTCCACGGCGCCTTTGCGATCAGGCCGTGTTTCATCAATCCCCGGACAACCTGGGCCGATGTCGACGGATTCGTTGACGCAGTGGTGGCAATCGGCGACGAACTCACCGACAGGTAGCCGCACCGAGTGAACTTTCCGGAGTACCGGTAGAGCCGCGGCGTCGACTTCCCCATGGTGGTACTCCACCCCGACACGACCGACTCTTCCTATCAACCAGCCGGTGGAAACCATAAGATGGGTCGATCAAATGAAAGGGGGACCACTGTGAGCGAGACTCTGGTTGAGGTGGTGGCTCTCAACGCCGACGTTGTCGGGTACAGCAGACTTCTTGCCGATGATCTCGAGGCCACTACGGCGACCATGGAGGAGTACAAGGACCTGGTCGAGGAGAAGGTCGCCGAGAGTGGGGGGACACTCGTCAACTTCGTCGGCGACAACTTCATGGCGGTCTTCGACGATGCGAAGGATGCAGTGCGCACCTCTATCGCGATCGCCAACGAGATCGAATCCAAGAACGCCACCCGCTCCCGTACGGGCCAGACACGCTTTCGCATGGGGATGGATCAGGGTGCAGTCACAATCTCCGACGGTCGGTATTTTGGCGATGCCCTGAACATCGCCGCACGGATTCAGGCGATAGCCCCTCCCGGGGGACTCAGCGTGTCCGGGCGGGTTTACCAAGCCTTGGATGAGCCGGCCTTGCGATTCAAGCCGCTCGGCCGGCGCCGGCTGAAGAATATTCCTGAGGAAGTGGACGTCTATGAGTTCGCCGACCTCCCCGCTGATGGTCGCCCCAGTTCGGTACAACGGCCGCTGGCGCTCGAGTCGCCGACGGTCGCCGTCCTCCCCATCCATGCCGAGATGGTGGACGAGTCTGTGCGGGCGACGGCGGGAATACTTCGGATGGACCTGATTCACCGACTGACGAGAGTCCCTTCTCTGAGCGTGATCGACGCCAAGGCCGAACTCGGCAGTACCGGCGCACCGGGAACCGCCCGCTACATGGTCGAGACCGGAATCCATCAGGCCGGCGAGAACGTGAGGGTCTACGCCACTCTTATTGACGTCACATCCATGAACGTCGTCAAATCGCACAGGTGGACAACGACGGTGGCCGGTCTATTCGCCCTATCGGAACAACTCGCCGATGAGGTTGCTCGGGCGATAGAAGTAGACCTGGTAATAGGGGAACCTGCCGGCCTCTACGCGGATCTGGGCGATCCGGAAGCGATAGAGCAGGTCTACCTCGGTTGGTATCACCTAACGAGCGGCACAGTCGAGGGATGGTCTCGAGCTTTGGATCTCTTCGGCCGGGTCGCCGACTCACATCCAGATCAGCCCTACGGACACGTCCTTTCCGCGTTTGCGAACTGGATGGGCGCAAGCAACGGATGGGCCCGTGAACCAAAGGAGATGTTGCTCAAGGCGCGCGACCAGGCTCAGGTCGGACTTGGGCTGGGCGATCCAACCGGTCTGGCGCGGACGGTCGAAGCGGCCGTTTTGATGTCTCAGGGTCGCGGCGCCGAAGCCCTGGAGGCAATGGAGAAGTTGGAGATTGTCAGGCCCACTTGCGACGTCACCTTCGGCCTGGAGGGCAGCGTCCGGCGCTACCTCGGTCAATGGGAGAAGGCGATTGACCTCACCGATGTTGCGATGCGTCTGACGGGAGTCAACAAGCCTTGGTATCCCACGGTCAAGGCATGTTCGCTGTTCATGGGAGGCAGAGTCGAGGAGGCAGCGTCCGTGGCTGAGATGGTTCTCGAACACCAGCCACACAATCTGGAGGCTCTGCTTGTCCTCACGGCGGCCCAGGTCGAGTTGGGGCTTGATCGACGGGCCCGGGCGACAGCCGAACTGACCCGAGAACGCTACCCGGCGGTGGACATAGCGCATTGGATAGACGCGAACCCCTACCAGGGGCGAGATATGGTCGACCGGTGGAAAGCGGACCTCGTTTCCGCCGGAGCGGTCGAACTCGATCTGGGAGACGGTGCCGGCGCATAGCCGGCGGTAATCCGCCCGCCTCCTGCGCAATGCCTCGCACCAGATGGTCGGGCCGCCCGGCAGCTGTCGAAATCGTCACACGACTGACGTTTCGACGTGAAAGCGTCATTCCGGAGCGGGTCGGTCCCCCCGGAGGGGGGAAGGTACCGCCGCCGGCAGGCGGGGGTAGGGGGGCTATGTGACGGGACGCGGGCAGCAGACCCCATGGCACTAGGTGACCCCATGGCATTTCCGGCTGAGTCGCACCCCATGGACCGGGATAACCCCATGGACGAACCCAAGTCTCTCCCCCCAGGAGTGGGAGGAGTACCGAGTCCTCGAGGCGAGGGGGCCAGATGGGCCCGGCCGGAAGTGAATCGATACCGACCCCATACACGGCTGGTACCCCATGCATGACCAACGGATCGAACGCACGCCGCAATGTCGGACTAGGCGACCACCAGACCGCCAGACCGAGCGACCGGTCGGGTGGTCGGAGGTTCGAAGCCTCGAATCTAGAGCGACCAGCTTCGTTCGTTGATCCGCCGGATGACATCGCGCGGAGCAATGTGCGACAAATAGGTGTCCGTGGTCTGCAGCGACAGGTGGCCGAGTTGTCTTTGGATGACCGGAATCTCGATGCCCTCCATCAGAAGTTCGAAGGCATGGGTGTGACGGAGGCCATGAGCGTGAACTCTCTTCTCGATCCCGGCATCACGGGCCAAACGAGGGAGCAGCATTCGGACATACGAGCCCGAGAGCCTTCGCCCCTCCATGCTGCAGAACAGCGGAGCCACTGAGTCGATGCCCAACTCACGGCGCGTGTCGAGCCACTCATCGATGACCTTGAACGCTCCCGGATCGATTCCGACGGTCCGCCTGCGTCCGCCCTTCCCGGAAAGAACCGTCACACTTCCGATTACGCGATCGATGTCCTTCTGTCTGAGGGCGAGCGCCTCGGCGCACTGCAGGCCGGTGCGATAGAACAGCGCGATGAGAGCCCGGTTTCGTAGGCCGACGGGCGTGTCGTCGGGGCATGCGCGGATCAGAGCTCGGACCTCGTCCGGCGTCAACACTTCGGTCGGGTATCTCTTGCCCTTGTTGGCGGGGATCCTTGTGGCGCTCATCTCCATGGATTTCGTCTGGTTACGTCTGTACTCAGTCTACCACAGGCGAGTACAGACGTAATCACACCGGGCGTGCAGCAGCCGTTGGTAGATTGTCCCCATGGGTCGGCGCGTAGACAGTGAGCTCTTGGTTGGGGCTTCGGAAATCGCTGAGCGCCTCGGCGTGGCTCGCGCTCAGGTAGTTCATACCTGGCGGCGGCGACACGCCGATTTTCCACTGCCGGTCGCCCAACTCCAGAGCGCGCTGATCTGGTATTGGCCGGACATCGAGAAGTGGGCGAAGATCACCGGCCGCCTCCCGTAAGCAATGCTCGGACCCGGTACGGCTTCCGTGATACGTTGTACACATAACAGGTGAGCGCCGTTGAGTGCCTTCTCGAGAGGAGGCACTCAATGCCTTTTGAAGAGGCTCGCAAGTACATCAAACCGCCGAAGACGAAAGGACGCGGCCCACGCAAGACCTGCCCGAAACACACGCCTTGGAACCCACCGGGACATGTTTCTAAGAAGGCCATGAACGGCGGACGGTGCAACTACTGGGATCCAACCGACGGGCACTGTTCTCATTGGAAGGCGAAAGACAGCCTTGCCTGCCCATGTCACCGTCAGGCGTACTAGGGCGCGCCACGCCGACGTGGCTGAAAAGAACGATCGAAGAGATGCTCGACCTGCTTCGTAGTCAACACCTCGAGCAGCGTTCCACGGCGGCCGACACCGGCAGAGGCTACGGGTCGTTCCCTTGAGCCACACCGTCGGACGCCGACGAGTTGCGCGCTAGGCCAGCGCCTCCTCGAGGGCGAGCATCGTCGCTCGCACGGCTCCTCTGTCGCCGTAGCTGAGCCGGGTTCCCGCTTCCAGCCGTTGTTCCATCTTGCTCACCAGGGTCATCACCCGATCCGGTTTGCGGGCGAGCCGCCCGGCGTGGCGACCCAGCTCGATGATGGTGGTGAGGGTGGCTACATCGTCTACCGCCTCGGCGTCGAAGGTGAACTCGTCGCGGGCGGCGAGTTCCCGGACGAGGACCCTCAGGTAGTCGGACAGGGCCAGCATCTTGGGATAGTCGAGCTTCTCAGGGGTGTCCTGCGGGGTGTGATAGTGGCGATTCCGGCCAACGTTGAAGAACAGGAACGGGATCCCGGCCTGTTTGAAGGCATAGTGGTCGGACATCGGGGAGATCACGTCGGCATCGAGGCGGCGGGGCACAATCCCCGACAAACCCTCACCGAGCCGATCCACCACTGCGCCTACACCGGGGCTCTTCTCGGCGCCCATGATCATGATCGTGTTGCGCACCTCGGCCGGCAATCCGGCCGGTCCGAGCGGATGACCGATCAGATCCAGGCACACCATCATGTCGATCTGCGCGAGCGGCACGGTGGGGTTGGCCACGAAGTAGTTCGAGCCCATGTTCTCGGTGAAGAAGCTGGGCGGTTCTTCGGCGTCGAACGAGGCGATCAACAAAGATCGGCCGGATTCCCCATCGGCGGAGACGCCTCGCGCCAGATCCAGCAGCACGGCAACCCCGGAGGCGTTGTCGTCGGCGCCGGGATGGATCTCTCCGAAGTTGATACCGAGGTGGTCGTAGTGGGCGGCGATCACCACGTATCGATCGGCGTGAGGCCCGGAACCGGGAATGGTGCCCAGCAGGTTGGCGCCGCCGATCTCGGGGATCGGTTGCTGATACCCGTCATCGCCGGCCGGTTCTAGACCGAGGTCGGCAAAGGCAGCTTCCACGTAGCGGCGAGCGAGCAACCCGCCCGGAGTGCCGGGTGCCCGGCCCTCCAATTCCGGAGAGGCCAGATACTCGACGTGGTGGCGCAGGGCGTCCAAGCGTTCACCGTTGTTCATATGACCTCTTCTCATCCTGCGACCAAAGCGGATCCCGAGACGGGTCGTGCATCACTCATCACAGCACCTCTTCGATGAAGTCGACGATAGGCGGCACCACCACGGTGGCGGGTGCCTTGATCGCCAAGCCGTGGTCCATCCGTTCGGCCATGAGCGAGAACGGGTTGGGTTCTGGGTTGATGTCGACGAGGGTGGCCCCGTTGAGCCCGGCCATGGCGAACACGTCGTTGGGCAGCCGGGTGCTGCCGGAGGTGCCGATCACCAGCAGCAGCGAGGCCTGCTGGGCGGCGATGCGGGCCGAGTAGATCCGGTAGTGCTCCTCGTTGTAGGTCTCGTCAAACCACAACACGTGGGGTCGGGTCATCGCCCCGCACTTCGGACAGACCAGCAGATCGCGGTCCTCTTCACCGAGCGGCTCATCCCGCCCGGTCGGCCCGATGCCGGGCGGGATCGGGTACACATCAAGCCCGCAGGGAGCGCTGCACCTCATCATCTGGAGGTTGCCGTGCCCTTCGTAGACCCGTTCGGGATTGTGCCCGGCGGCCAGGTGGAGTCCGTCGATGTTCTGGGTGATGACCACGAACCGCTCCCCCAGCGCCTGCTCCAACCGCACCAGGGCGCGGTGGGCGGCATTGGGTTGGGCGTCGCCCCAGGTGTTGCGACGCCACAGGAACCAGGCCCAGGACTGTTCCGGATGGATGGCGAAGAACTCGAAGGTAGAGATCTCCTCGCTCCTGTAGACCTGCGAACCGATCGTCCAGAACCCGCCCGGACCGCGGAAGGTGGGGATGCCCGACTCGGCCGAGATGCCGGCTCCGGTGAGGGCGATCACCCTCCCCGGCCGGTGTACAGCCTTGGCGAGACGGACCTTCAGGTCGGTGGTGAGTTCATAGAGGTCGATACTCACCCACCGTCCCGGGGAAAGCGGACGGCCATCGTCTGGGCCATCCCCATCGTGCCCCCGTGCACCGTGTAGCCCTGTCTCTCGAGTTTGCGACGCAGGCGCTGCTCGGCCGCCACCGATTCAGCTTCGGTTTCGTACTCCGGTAGCCCTTCGTACAAATCGGGTCGAAGCTGTAAACCGAAGCGCGTGACGGTCCTGCTGGCAGTGCGACCTCCGGCCTTGTGTGTGGCGAAGCGTTCCTCGACGGTTCGGCCCGTCTCGCCAACGTAGACATTCGGGAAAGCCGGATTGGACCGTTCGCCGGCCGCGTCGGACAGTTCAACTACATAGACCCTGCGTCCGCCGGACACTCCACTCCCTTCGCCGCTACCTCGAACATAGCCTTCCCAGACGCTTCCATCGACCCGTACCATTGTGGAATGGCCGAACAACTAAACGCCGCCGAACTAACCGACGATCCGCCCCAAGGCCTCAAGCGCCTAATGACACGGATCATTCCCACTCGCCCTCCGAAGCTTGATCCCCGCCGGTCGATCCTCGACGGGGCCGACCCGGGCCCTGTTCCGACCGAACCGGCCGAGTTTGCAGTCGCACTGGCCGCCGCCCAGTTCCTCGTTGCCGAGCACATCGCTTCGAATGAACGGGATGAGAAACGTCGCCAGAAGATGGATCGAGTCGTCCAGATCCAACGGGAAACCCTGAACGCGCTGAGGACCCCCAACGGCCCAACACTCGATCCGGGGGCGGCGGTCGGGTCGATGACGGCGGCGGAGCCCGACACCCGGATCACGTTCCTGATTGAGGTGTTCTTCCTCGACCCTTTCTCTCCGTATTCGCTCCGATATCGCGGCAAGATCCGCCGCCGCGCCCTGCAACGCCTGGCCCCGCTCGTGGGCGAGGACAAGAAGGTGATCCGGCGTATTGAGAAGGCCGGAACCGACGCCAAGAAGTCGCACAGCACACAGAATTGGGGAAAGGTCGGCCTCGTCGGGGTCGGGGCGGCGGTGGTACTCGGGTTGGGTGGCTTCATGGCCGCTCCCCTGTTCGGCGCGGCTCTCGGTGCTGCGGCGGGATTGTCGGGTGCTGCGGCCACGGCCCACGGACTGGCGTTGCTGGGCGGTGGAGCGCTGGCGGCCGGGGGGGCCGGCATGGCGGGCGGCATGTGGATGGTCGCCGGAGCCGGCGCCGCACTCGGAGTTGTGGGCGGCGGAGGGGGTATCAAGCTCTTCCAACTCGGCGCAGCCCAGGCCCGCGGTGAACTCGTCAAACTCCAGGTCACCTACAAGCTCACCCTGCTCCAGGGCCAAACGGATCTGGTGAAAGCCCAGGCCGTCATCGAAGACCTGGCCGGACAGGCCGAGGAGCTGAAGGGCACGGTCGCCGAAGAGCGCCTCCTCAACGATGAGAACTCCAAGCGGGTGACGGATCTCGAGGAAACGCTCGAAGCGCTGGAGGAGACGATCCTCTGGATGCGATCGCAAGAAGACGACCTCGAATGAGCGAACCCGACGGGCTGGAGGTTGCACTCTGGTTCCTCGCTGCAGATCTCGAAGAGCTGAGCGATGGAGCCGACCTCGACCTCGAAGCCGCCGGGGCCACGGGGAGAGCACTGGACGCTCTCGAGTCGCGCGCCACAAATCTACGACGAGAGGTCGAGGAGATGGCCGCCGAGCGCGGTGCCCCTCCCCCACGGATCCCCGAACCATCGGAGCCGGCGACTCGACCGACAGCGGCGCCGCGACCCGCAACCTGGGACGACGTGGTCGCCCGCGCCCGCATCAGCCTGAACGAACGGCAGATCGACCCCGCAACCGTAAATCTCGACCTGCTGCTCGACCGGACGGAGGTCGAACGAATCGAACAGCGCCACAACGGCGGGTTCGACGTTCGAGGGCACCTCGACCCCTACGACCTGACCGCCGCGCTGGCGGCCGGAGTGTTGGGGGCAATGGTCGACTATCTGGTAGTGAAGATCCCCTCGACGACCTTGTGGGAAGGCAGCATCCACACCGGCAGCGCCTTGACCGGGGCGCTCCGGGACCTTGCGGTGGACAGCGACAACTGGCTTGCAGTGCTGGCTCGGGTTCCCTTCGATCGAGTGATCGGGACGGGCATTCCCGGTTTCATCCCCCAGACCCACCGCGTGCAGACGTTCGGCCACGACCCTCTCTTCGGGCTCGGGCTGGGCATGATCGACATCGTCCGGGGAACTCTGACCGGCATCGACCCATCCGGCGACGTAACCGTGATCGCTTCACCGGGCTTACAGGTGGCCAACCCGGCACTCGCCTTCGGACTCGAGGTGCTGCACTTGCTCTCCGACGTCGGCACCAGAAGCGGTCTCCCCCTACCCGGCTGGACGGCCCTACTCACACTCAAGTCCGGATCATTTGGAGATACCGATCGGACATTGGCCGAATTGTCGCGCTGGATGTTCATGCGTGGCTACGACAGCTGGCATTTCCTGACGATGAGCACGTCGGTTGCCACCGTCGAAGCCACCCTCCGCTCCTACTTCGCCCTCCGACAACATCACGACGAGGCCTACCGCGCCGACACCGAAGCGGAAGCCGCCCGGGCCGGTTCCGATCGAATCTCCGACCATCCGCGTTACCAGGCCATGTCGTTGCTGGCCCACGGCACTGCCGCCGCCGGGAACCTCGGCAAGCTGGCGCTGGCCGGCGGCAACCCGCTGACCATCAACTACGCCCAGTGGCTGATGCTCGCCAAACGACTCATCTCCGCCCTGGATCGGCCGCGCCCGGCCGACGGCACACGTGCTCAGGCCGAATACAACCGGGTCGTTCTCGACACCGGCTGGTCACGGGTCGGCTTCAATCCGGACCTGCTTCCCGACGGCTGACGCCACGCCGAGAGCCGAAAACTGTCACACCCGTGTCGTACCTTGGAAGTAGGTCGATGAGGTCGGCCGGAAGGCGAGGAAATGGAGTATCACCGCGAACACAAGGTCCACTGGATTCAGGCCCGCAAAGCATCTGAGGATCACGAGTCCTGGCGAAGCGCCCAGGTGCTGTCGGTTGAGGGCGAGACGATCACCGTCCGTTTCGGCGACGGTGAGAAAGCACGGTTCCGGTCGGGATGGGCCGACCTGATCACCGAAGATGGCGCCACCCGGGTCTCGATCACCGAACGTTGGCACGTGCTTGCCTATCCGGATCGGGGAGGCAAGCGGATGCTGGCCATTATCCGACTCGAGGAGTTCGTGTATGCGACGGTGATGGGGGCCGATGCCAACGAGTACTTCTTCGTGGTGCCCCGGGCCGACGCAGAGGACGTCGCCGACATCATGCGGATCATGCAGACCTGCACCACCTGGGGAGAGGTACGAGAGGCTGCGTCGTTGGAGCGGTATCAGGAGATCCTGGGTCGGGCCGGATACGGGAGTCTCGACGAGTACGTCGAACACATCTTCGTCGGCAGGCCCATCCCCAGCGCTCTCGAGGCGGCCGCCAGGCGTTGGGAAGAGGAGAACTGGGAGAATGGCCTACCTGCCGACGACGACCCGTTCGACCCCAACGACATCGACTCGTACTCGTGTGGCGACTATCCACCGATGTTCGAGTTGATCCAGAACGACACCTTGCCCGGCGACCTGATCAACCGGCTCGGCCATCGCTACGAAACCACCCTCAATGGAACCTTCGCGTCGTTCCCGGTCGACAAAGGACCCGACGTGATCGCCGACCTAGAGAGCCGCGGCCACCTCTGTGTCGAAGAGACGAGGCTGATCCAGGGAGCCATGGAGAGGTGGTGAGGTTCCGCTCCTCACCGTTCACTAGTCGGTAGAGGGGCACCCCGCGCCGGCAACACGCAGATCGCCGCCGGCGTCAATGAGTTGGTTATTGCCGATCAACGTGTCCACGGCGAGATCGAGTGCGCCGGCGATTTCTGTTCCCCGACGGGACCATCCAAACAGTTTCGCCACCGAGGACGTGAGCTCATCTCGATCGACGAGCTTCGCGTCCGCAACTAACCGACAGACCGCCATTTGCAGTTCGGTCTGGGGAATCTCAGTTGCCGCTCGCACCGTCGCCGGAACACCCTCAACTGGAGCCCTGACGGTCGTCAGAGGGTGTCCGCTGAGCCAAAGGAAACCGTCCGGGTCCCGGTTGACAACCCGATTTCGAGAACCTGCCTTGACTGCCGCGTTGAAGGCGTCACGGATACGGGTTCCAGCTCTTCCAACTCCGTTCGCCTCTCGGATACGCCGCAGAACGACCTCCTCGTGAACTGGAGATTCGACATTGACGACTTCCTCGAGTGCTTCCTCAAGCCGACGTCTCGCCAGCGGATCATGGAGATCCATACCAAGGCGACGTGGCTTAGCCACTCGATAGGGCTCGGCCCATTCGGGGCGTGCGTCGAGGTCTACTGACTCGATCACGACTTGCTCGACTCTCCGTCGCGTCAATCCCGCTCGTCTTGGGCCGTTCACGAGGGAATCCTCAATCGTCGCTCGCAGCAGCAACTCTTGGCCCGCCCGATCAGCGAACCACGAAGGGCCCCATATTCGGTGGATCCTCCAGCCCAATCGTTCCAACACCTCTTGCCTCAATCGGTCCCGGTCACGGGCTACCCGCGATGAGTGATACATCGCACCGTCGCATTCGATGCCGAGGATGTAGCGCCCAGGATGGTCTGGATGCACGATCCCGAGATCGATCCGGTAGTCGGCCACCCCTACCTGCGGGTGGGCATCAAACCCCATCGCCCGTACCGAACGGAGAACCTCGTCCTCGAGCGGACTCTCGACATCCGACCCGGTCACGGAGACATCGATGGCCAGAGCTGAGATCCCGGACCTGGCGAACTCGAGATAGCGCCGCAGATGCTGCACGCCCGACGATCCTGCGTTGCCCGCAATGTCGTCTGGCAGAATCGACGCAACGAGCTCGACCCGTCGGCGCGCTCGGGTGATAGCAACGTTGAGCCGCCTTTCGCCCCCGGCCCGGTTGAGCGGTCCGAAGTTGAGCGTGAACTTGCCTGCTTCGTCAAAGCCGTAGCCGACGCTGAAGATCATGATGTCCCGTTCGTCACCCTGAACGTTCTCGAGATTCTTGACAAAAAACCCAGCGAGTCGGTCCGTTGTGAAGAACGCGTCGAGGTCTGGATGATTCGCTCGGCGCCGGTCTACTGCGTACTCGATGCGTGACGCCTGTGCCTCCGAAAAGGCAACGACGCCGAGGGTCAGCTGCGGATGGTTGATCGCGTGGTGGATTACACGGTCGACGACCAGCTCCGCCTCTTCGGGATTGTCTCTTGCGCCGCCCCGCCGGTAGACGCCATCTGCTTTGTAGAAGGCCACACCGAGGTCTGGATCAGAAGCGATGGCTCCAGGGAATGTGACCAGCTTGCCGTCATAGAAGGAGTAGTTCGAGTAAGTGATTAGATCTTCGTGCTGACTGCGGTAGTGCCAGCGAAGCGGCAGGGACTCCATGCCACCGGCCTTGGCCAGGTCTAGAACGGACTCGAACTCGTCAAACTGGTCTTCCTGGTATTCGTCGTCGCCGTCGAGCCCGACCCGCTCGAAGAATGATGTGGGTGGGAGTTGCTTCTGATCGCCCGCCACCACCAACTGGCGGCCCCGGTAGATGCAGTTGACGGCGTCCGCAGGCTTCACTTGGGATGCCTCATCGAAGATCACGAGGTCGAACCTGGTCTCGGGGGTCAGGAACTGGCTGACCGATAGAGGGCTCATCATGAAGCAGGGTTTGGCTGCCTGTGCCACATCGGATGTCCTTTGAATGAGCTCTCGCACCGGCATGTGACGACGTTTCTTCTCGCCTTCTCTGAGGATGATGCCGGCCGCCCCGACTGTGGTGCTGGGTTTGCGTGCATTGCACTTCTCGATCACCCGAGCTGCCATCGATCGGATCAGCTTGCGATCGAGTTTGCGGAACTCTTGGACCAACGCGTCCCTGTCCTCCGCTCGGAGTTTGTCCATTCGAGGGTCACTTTCGATCGTGAGATCGATCCATCGTTCAAGCACCGCCCGTTCGAGCCCACCTTCGATCTGGTCGCGAGGCAAGGATTTGGTGATACAACTCTCGACTGCTTCGGCGCAGCCCAGCTCATTGAGCCGACGGCGGGCGTTCTCGTGAGCTGCCCACTCATCGATGTCAGCGGTCGTTTGGGTGAAAATAACAAGGAGTTGCTGCACGTCGGGGAAGCTCGCCCCGAACTCATCTCCAAGCTCTTCCGAGCGTTCGTCCGTGAAGGTGTTTCGGAAATCGTTCACGGCCAGACGCCACTCATCAACTGCAGGCCGGATGACGTGAGGCTCGAGGATGGCGTCTCTCAATCGATCCACTGATTGTTGACCGAGCGGCTGCCCTGCGGCCGCTCGAAGGCGTTGTGCCCATTTGAGACGCTCTCGAAGATCGGCCCAATCCGTTGTGCAGCCGTGGTAGTACCCCCCGTATTCCGGGCCGTTGGACGAAGCAAAAGCGTCGAAGTATTGATCATGGGTCTCGATCGAGCTCCGCAGAGGCAGGGCTTCGGAGAGGAGGCTGAAAGTCAACGCTCTTCCGCATGCCCGAGAGGATCGCTCGGATACCTCTTCAAGAACCCGAAATGGCTCCACAGCACCGTCGCTCCAGAAGGAAAGCGATTCGACGGGTTTGGACGAAAGCACGTCGGCGGTCAGCGGCAGAAGTGTGGACGCATACGAGAGCCAGGCTCGAACTTCAGAGCGTAAGTCTTCAGCGGTGCGATGGAGCTCAACGTCGCGCTTGTCCCCTAACCCGAGGGTCGCCTTGAAAGCGGCAGGATCGAGCCGTGCACCTGCGAGATTGATAGCAAGTTCCGCCGCGTCTATCGACGCGGCCAACTGAATGAAGTCCGTCTCGGTGCGCCTGTAGTAGTGCTCGCCTAGATCGGTAGCACACTGCTGTTCTGTGCCTTCGAGCTCCAGAGCAACGCGTTTCCATTCGACAGCATCACCTAGCCGCGCCAGCGCATCCTTGCGTGCTTTCCCATCGGGTGTGGCGGTCACCAGGGCCTTCTTATCTTCTCGGTAGCTGCTGCCGAGCTTCCTGACTCCGCGGTGAACCGTGTCGAATCGTGCCTTGAGCCCGCCCAGATCGAGGTTCAACACTTCCTCGGTGAAGACTCCGTCGAGATTGAGAGCCTTCTTCCGAAACTCCTCTACGGCTGCTGAGAGCTCGGCATGAGCGGCACGGGCGGCCGCGAGACCACCCTCATCAAGCCAATTTGGCTCCGGAGGATATTCGATGCGTGCTAGCTCGGTCAGGGCTACGAGCTCTTGAGCGCGGGCGAGCGTAAGACCCCTAATGTCGAGACCCATCGCACGGGAGATGGCTCTAGCGTGCTCTTCGATCCTCCGCAGCTGACCACTCGACGTCTCGAGGAACTCCCGGGCGTTCCTGAGGTCGGAGTGGACCCAACCGTCAACCGGGCTCCACCCAAACTCCAGATCGGCAAGAGCGCCGTTGGCCGATTCCCACATCTCTCGATCGGCCGGAACCAGAGAACCCCACTGCCCTCCAACTATGCCAGCGAGACTTCCGACGCTCTCTGCTCGAGTCTGCGCCGTAGTTTCCAGAGCATCGACGTGACTCAGTAGCGAATCCAGTTCATCCCTAGTTAGCCAACTTGATGGCACATCAACACGTTCCTGCAGCACACCCACTACGTCTGCGAGGCGCTGAGAACCCGTAGCCGTCGCCACTGCACCCATCGCAAGCTCTGAGGACACAAAATCTGTCGCTCTCCGAAGATCACCCAACGCATCGGAGCAACGATCGAGAGCATCTGCGAGCCTCCTCTTCCCGGCTAGATCCGCAAACGATGGCTGGAGACCACGCCATACAAATTCGTCGGCTCGCTCTACCGGGCCCCATGACCGTGAAAGGTCGCCGGCGGTGTCAAGTATCTGACTCATCCATTGCTCATCGAGCTGCTCGTCAACTCCTGAGGGAAGCTGGATTTGCGGGAACGAGTGAAGTTGTGACGCCCGACCCAACACACGGCCCAGGCTCCTTCCAAGAGGTAGTCGGGATTCGTTAAGGGCGATGGCGTAGTCCGTCAGGGCCAGCCGGCGCGCTTTGAGGCGAGCGAGTTCGCCACCGCTCATGCCGTTCTTGGCGACAGGTCGCGTCTTGAGGGCGGAGGCCAAGGTCTTCGCCACTTCTTTGCGTGTGGCCTTGTGTGAATGAAGCTCAAGGAGGTATTCGCCAAGACCAGCTTCATCGAGTCGAGCTTTGACGACTTCCAGGGCTGCAATCTTCTCGCTCACGAACAGCACGGTCTTGCCGTCGGCCAGGCTTTCAGCGATGAGGTTGGCGATCGTTTGGCTCTTGCCGGTTCCGGGCGGGCCATCCATCACAAAGCTGTGGCCCTCTTTGGCGGCGGCCAGACAAACCCTCTGGGTGGCATCCGCGTCGAGAATCGTGGGTGACTCTTCGGGCGGGTAGAGATCGTCGAGTTGATCTTCGGTTGGTGCCGCGAATCCAAGCGACACATCGGCGTCCCCGCCCAGAGCGAGTGCCCTCACCATGTCGTGGACTGAGATCTCGGCTTCGTTTTCGAGGAGGTCCCGATACATCACCTCCTTGTGAAACGAGAAAACATCGAGCGCCAGGTCGCGTGTGACTCTCCAGTCTCGATCTCTCATGGCAAGCTCTACCGACTCAAGGAAGGCGTTGACGCCGAGGTCGTCCTCTTCGGGGAGACCAGGCAGATCGATTCCGAAATCGGATGCCATCCTGACCACGAGGGCCGGATTCAGCACGGTGTCTTCATCGGTTGCCACGAGACGAAATGGGTCGCGCGGGCCTTCGCGATCCAATCGCACCGGTATGAGGAGAATCGGAGTGCGGACTTGCCGTTCGTCGGCCGGGTCAACCCACTCAACGAATCCGGCGGCGAGGTAAAGGATCCAGATGCCTTTGTCCATGAACTCCTGTTTGGACCGTCGGTCTAGGTTCCGGAGTGCGGATTCAAGGCTGCGGCGTGTGTCCTTCTGGGTGACAAGCTCGTCTGGGCGAGGTTTAGGCGCTTGGTCGGGTCGATCATCTGGCGCTCCTTCGGGGGAGTCGTCGACTTCGATCAGCGGAGCGTCGTGATTGTCTTCCGCCTCATCGATGTCAGGAGGGGTGAAGAATCCCCATCCGTTGGCCCATTCGAATCCCGAAAGTACCTTCGTCAGGTCGGGCGATCTGACGAGAAGCGTGGCTGACTTGGTCGGCAGGAAGTAGAGGACCCTGTCGCGCCGCGAAAGACTGATTAGCTCGTCGCGCCATTGGCGCACTTGCTCGAGGACTCGATCACCCACTGCCGCCACCATCTCCCATTACGTCAGGACACTACATGCGTGTTGGGCGACGTTGCTCGTCGCCCCGCGAAGCGCACGATCGGCAGCTCGGCTGTTTCGCTACGGGGCATATGGGCAGTCGATGAAGCCGAAGCTGCTGGTTTCTTGCCCGTGTGCACTTGCATTGATCTCAACCCAATAGGGTTTGAGCCACTCGAGGGTGATCCCTTGCAACTCAATGGCCTTTTCTGCAGTAGCCCCAGGTGGTACCTCCCAGTTCCACCCACTTGCCTGCCAGATCACCAGGTCGTCGAATCCTTCCTCTATGACGAGCCCATCGACCGTAAGCATCTCGTCGCCGTAGTTGTCGACTGCAAGAGTGATGATGGAATCTGGTTGGCACACCTCATCAATCGTCACTATCCATCCGTAGTAGGGGTAGGTCGGCATTGCCCATGTCGTCGTGGTGGGTGGCGGTGGTGGAGGTATGGTCACTGACCCAGCGGCGTTGCTCTTGGTTGGAACACTGGCGTCAGCCAGAGGAGTCGTGCCGACATACCTCCAGTAGCAGTATTCGACTTGATCTCGTATGGCTTGACAGGCAGTGCGCGCAGAGAGCTCATCTTTGTGGAACCCAGTGTGTATGACCCAGTACCCGGGGTTCAGAGTCGGATAATCGGTTGACAGCAGTAAGCGCGCGTCGATCCCGCTCTCGTTGACTCCGTCGAGGAAGTCTTCGGCGTCGCCCCGGTCATTCGTCTCCACAGGGAGAGAGGCAATGATCACAGTCCAGTAATCGCTCGATGGAACGGTTGTAATCGTGGTGGCGGTTGTAGTCGTCAGCATTCGGCGGGTTGTCGCTGTCACGATTGACGGACTCGGCGCAGCTGGGGGTGCTGCAGACGAAGCAGTAGAGTCCGAAATAGTCGGATCCGGTGAATCTGGTTCCGGAGCGACTGCAACCATCGCATTCGTCTCGGCCGGGGTCCCTTCGATCACCTCCAGCAACTGAGACATGCCCCAAGTCAACGCGGCGAGCACCCCGATACCGAGACCAACGGCAGTGATGCGCTTGACCCGACGCAGATCCCTCTTGACAAAGCGGGTCAGAGCGCTCCCGCAGCGTCCGCAATAGGCAGCAAACGAGGAGGCAGGTGCATCGCAAACGAGGCACCGCTCAGATAGATCTCGATCCCAGGCTCCCTCAGCCCAGATCCCAGCGGACAACTCGGCGCCGCAAATCCAGCAGAACAGCTGGTCGCCCGGGTTGACATGGTTTTCTGGACACTCAAGTCCTATCGCCATACCGCCTCACCAACGTCGGGTCGCGCTGGAAAGGCTACTCCCGAGCCCAGGGACCGATCGGTCGTATTGCCCGCTCACGCTCCGGAAGATTGGGCTCAATCCGTCATTCCCCTCCGTGCCCTCGAAGCCACGAAACCCCCGGTTCGTCCGGCACCGGCTGCAACCAGCATCCCGGCCAGAGTGCCTAGCGTTGTTCCGTTGTGGATCAGGTCGTCGACGAGCAGGATCGTCTCCCCTCGAAGTCGCCTGGTGACGTGGAACGCCTCACGAATATCTGATGCAACCTGATGCGAAGGGGATCTTTTCGCCGGGAGTGTTGCCAGATCCTTGAGGATTAGGCGCTGATCGCATTCAATGCCAAGGCTTTGCCCGACGTGATGGGCCAGCACGTCGGGAAGGTTGTGAGGATGTTTCGGTGGGTATGCGGGGACCGGGACGACCAGCGTCACCTGCCGCAGTGGAAACTGGCGTTTGTCCCGGACGATCTGCGCCCCGACCTGCATGAGCTCGCCCAACGCATCGGCGGCCGATCGCTCTCCCGGCTTGCCTTCGTAGGTTTTGGCTCGATAGAGGAGCTGGCCGATTCCGGTCCTCTGATGTAGGTCGTGGTCCCAGTGTTCATCGAGGTACCAGCACCCGACGAGCGGATCCGGCAAGTGCGGAAACCAGCAGACACCTTCGAGCCGGCTTGGCGAAGTAGTCACAGGCATATCAGATGATCCGCGATCGAGATCAAAGCCTGGGCCTTCAGAATCTCGAACCTCCTGGTTGAGCTCTAGGTTCTCGCGAGAACCTCGAGGTCAGCATCGGCACTTGATAGCGGATACTTGACCGAGCTCGTTTGGTGGCCGCAATCCGAGTTGAGCCTTATGAGTCACCCCACAGCAACTCACGCAACCCCGACGCCCGGGCCACCCGCCGGCTGATGGCAGTCCGTATCGACTCTTCGCTGCCCACGATGGTCACGCGATCTGAAGCCCTGGTGACTGCCGTGTAGAACAGTTCCCGGGTCAGCAGGCGGGACATTGGTTCGGGCAAGATCACTGCTACGCCGGCGAACTGTGAACCCTGGCTCTTGTGAATCGTCATGGCGTGGACGGTTTGGATGTCCGACAGCCGGGCCGGGCTGATGAACCGTGGGCCTTCGTCACCCGGGAAGGCGACCATAAGTCCGTCGCCCAAGGCGACCGTCACCCCGATGTCGCCGTTGTAGACGTTCAGCCGGTAGTCATTGCGGGTCACCATCGCCGGGCGGCCGACATGCCATTCGTCGGATGGTTTGAACTCAGGTAGTTCTGCCTGGATTCGCCGTTCTATGGCCGGAACCCAGCGGCCCACCCCATACAGGCCCCGCCGGTGAGCACACAGCACCGCTTGCTCAGCCAACAACCGCAGCGCCTCTTCTGCGTCCCCACGCATCGCCGCCTCAACCATCGGAACCCGAGAGCCAAGCACCGCAGCCCACAACACCGGATCGCCCTCATCCGGATTCTCAACTTCCGGGATCCACACCAGGCCCTCCGGTGAAGACCTGAGAAATTCGACGGCCTTGTCCCTATCGCCTGCCCGGATGGCGTCGGCCAGGTCGGCAATCGGCGAGTCCTCGCCGAAACGGTGGACTCTCTCCAGGACCACTACCGCATCGCCGATCGCCGGCGGTGTCGACCCAGCCTCAGCCTGCCCCAGGCCCGGGACCAACTCCGCCAGCTGCGAGCGCCGGGCCGGCGACATGACCGTCCCACCGTCGACGGGCCCGACAATGTCGCCCAGGACCGTGCCGGCTTCGATCGATTCGAGCTGATCGGGATCTCCAACCAGCACCAGCGAGGCGTCCGGCCGCATGGCGTCGAGCAGCTTGGCAGCCAGCGGCAACGACACCATCGACGTCTCATCCAGGATCACCAGATCGTGAGGCAGCGGTCGATCGGCCCCATACCTGAACTTCCCGCGGGCCGGATGGAACCCCAACAGCCGATGAATCGTCGACGCCTCTACACCTGACAGCCGCACCCGGATCGGGTCATCAAGTTCGATATCTTCGACTTGCTCATGAATAGCCTCGGTCAGCCGGGCGGCTGCCTTTCCTGTCGGAGCGGCAACGGCCACCTCCACCGTTCCGTCCACAGAGGCCAACGCCATCAGGAGCTTCCCGATGGTGGTCGTCTTGCCGGTTCCGGGGCCGCCGGCGATCACCGTCAGCCGGCCGGTTAGGGCGGCGGCAACTGCCAGCCTTTGTAGATCGACCCGGTCGTCCTGAGTAGGGAACAGTCCATCGAGCACTCCCCCAACCTGCGACGACCCCGCCACCAACCCCGGCTCTGTCGCCCGGCCTGCGAGAGCTCTAAACAGCCGCTGTTCATAGTCGAAGTAGCGCTGGAGGTACAGGCCATTCCGGGTCGACACCAGCGGCGCCAACCCGTCGCACATCACAAGCGGGCTCTCACCCACCGCCGACCGCCAGCGGTCAAGATCGGGCCAGGGCAGTGCGTCGATGGCTTCCTGGTCGCCGCCCTCGACCACCACGGTGTTCTGGATGTCGGCGAGATTGATGCACACGTGCCCGAACCTGGTGCCGCGCACGGCCAGGGCAGCCGCCAACAGAACCCCGGCGGACTCCTCCCCGACGATCCGGCCGATGGTGGCGGACCCGTAGGCGTCGACGTCGGTCAGCACTCCTGCCTGGCGGAACTGGTCGAGCAGACCCGACAATTGAAACACCCGCTCGGTCATGGTCGCTCCCCTTCGAAGAGTTGACTGACCGCCTCGATGAGTTCAGGAGCCGGGTTCCAAGAGAACACTCCGCAGCGGCCGTCTCCCACCGCCGGTGTATCCGGGCCGACCATTCCCCGCACGAAAAGGTACTTCGATCCACCCAGGTGGTTGGCCGGGTCGTAGTCCGGCTGCCGCCAGCGCAGATACCGGTGCAGCGCAACCTGATATAGCAACGATTGGAGCAGGTAGTTGCTGTTGAACATGACCTCGAGCAGGTGCTCGGGGGCGTAGTCGAGCACCGTGGCCGTGTTGCCTCGCATCGGAAGCCGGTTGGTCTTGTAGTCGATGATCACGAACCGCTCATCACCTTCCGGCGTGGCTGCCCGGTAGGTGAGGTCGATGGAACCCGAGAGGAACCCGTGAAAGGCGGAGGCCGGCAGGACTTCCAGTCGGTCGGCGTATTCCGTCAACGGATCGTCGGCCGGCACGAACTCTCGCCAGAGCCGGGCGAGGTCGCCAACCGATACCCGGCTGGTCGCTGACGATCGGATCGGCATCTCGAACCCGAGTTCGTCAAGCCGATCACCACGGATTATCTGGCGCAGACGCAATCCACCGGCCTCCTCGGAGAGCGGTGTTTGGATGGCCGCTTCCAGCGAGTTCGCCAGTACGGCGGGATCGATCGGTTCGGGATACCAGCGCAGTGCGCTCTCCACCTCAGCCGCCAGTTCGCCCGGCAGGTCGGCGGCCGCGAAGTCGACGTGCTCAAAGATCTGGTGGACCATGGTTCCGAATCGCATACCGCCCGGCAGAGAGTCCATCAGCAATGGCGACCCCTCGTCGGACCCACCATCGATGTCGTCCGGTTCGTCGTCTTTGAGCACCACATCCACATCGCCGGCGAAAATGTGTGGAACGCCGGCGGTGATGCCGGAGAACGAGGTCCGCCGCCACATGTAGTCGATGGATCGGCCGAATTCGGCGGCCACCAGCTCGAGCGACTTGCCGCCCGATGGCCGATAACGATCAACCTGCTGGAGGGCCGTCACCCGCACCGGCTTGACCGTCGCCCCGGCCCGCCTGAGCAGCGGTTCGAGCTTGCCGGCCATCCGCTCATCGGTCAGTAGTGTGGCGTCGGCCGCCAGGTCGATCGAGTAGTCGTCGGGGGACCGGTTGAACAGCAGCTTCGAGAGCGGCCGCTTGCCGACACCGTCGACCGGCGCCCACCAGACCACCAGATGGTGCCGGGCCCTAGTCAGTGCCACATAGAGCAGTCGGAACTCCTCGCCGGCTCGTTCGGCTTCGGCGAGTTGCTGATGGGTGTCGAAGTCGTCCCAGTTGCACTTGCCGCCCACGTCGGCGGTCCGTTCCCCCGTCACTGGGTCGTGGAAGACGGGGATCGGCATGCCTCTCGGTGGACTCCCCCACAGGTAGGGGCAGTAGACGACCGGGAACTCGAGGCCTTTGGCAGCGTGAATGGTGAGGATCTGCACGGCGTCGGCGTCGGTTTCGAGTCGCCTGGTCCGGGTTTCGGAATCCTCAGGCTTCTCCTCAGCCTCGGCAATCTCCTGCGCCAGCCAGGCAGAAAGGGACTGGGCTCCGTTGCGCAGGGTCGCTTCGTGCAGCACCTCGGCGAGATGGTGAATGTCGGTGATAGTTCGCTGGCCTCCCTCAGTCTGCAGCACTCGAGGTATCAGGTCGGTTGAGCGGCCGACCGCCGCCAGCAAGGTTGGTATGCCCTTGCTGCGGAGCACGTCGCGCCACCCGGCGAGCTGCTGCTGGAGATCGAGCAGTTGGTCGTCCTCGGCGCCGGCCAGGTCGGCCACCGTCCACCCGATGAATGAGGTCACGGAGGCCCGGCGAGCCCGACTGGCATTGGCCGGGTCCTCAAGAGCCTGGAGGAGAATCAGCCAGTCTTCGGCTGCGCTCGACTGGAATACGCTGCCGGTCCGACCCACCACGGCCGGCACACCCAGCTCAAGAAGAGCCGTCTTGACATGGTCAACCTCGTAGCGGGTTCGACACAGCACGGCGATGTCACCCGGCAGCACGGGACGGGGGCCGTCATCATCCGAAATGCGGGCCGTCCCTTGCAGGAGGGCGCTGATCTGAGCGGCCGCGTCGGCGGCGATGAACTCACGGGTCGGAGGAACCGCCGGCAGGCCCTTCTTTATCTTCGGGATCGGCGCATCAAGCCCGATCATCCGGATCTCGAGCGGCGCGCTAATCCCCTCGATCCTCGGCTGGAGGTGCTGGGCCGCCGCGTGTACCCGACGGTAGGCGATCCGTTCGTCACCGAAGGTTGCCCCGGTCAAGAGATGGTCCAGAGCGTCGAGGAGCGGACTATCGGACCGCCAGTTGGTCACCAGGGTGGTAGGAGTGTCTACTCGTTGAACGGCTTCGAGGTAGGCGTGCACGTCGGCGCCGCGGAACGAGTAGATCGATTGTTTTGGATCGCCGATGACGACCAGGGTTGACCCGTCGGCATCGAACAGGGTGTTGAAGATGTCCCATTGGATGGGGTCGGTGTCCTGGAACTCGTCGATCAGGGCGATCCGGTATTGCCGACGCAACAGTTCCCGGGCAGCTTCACCGACGGTCGGTGAGGTGAGGGCGTTGCGGGCGAAGATGAGCAGGTCGTCGTAGGTGAGCGTCCCGCCGGCCTGTGTGCGTTGAACCAGGTCGCTCCGCATCGAGGCTGCCAGCTCCGATCGCAATGCGGCCAGCCCTTCGGCCTGTCCGCCGGCCGGGACGAGGGCGATGTCGTGGTTGGTTTCGATGGTGCCGATGATCTCGGTCAGTTGTTTGGCCGTGGGACGCGGCTCCTCGGCGTCGGCGAAGCGGCCGACGATGGTGTCGGAGACGATTTGCTTGATGAGTTCGGACAGGTCGGCCATCGGCTCGGCACTGGCATCGCTTCCGGACAGGAATCCGAGTCCGCGCAGAACCCGGGTGGCGAATCCGTGAATGGTGGCGATGGTGGCTCCGTCGAAGTTGCGCAGGGCCTGGCGCAGGCGCATTCGGCGGAGATCACGGGTCGCTTGATCGGTGTCGGCCAGCAACTTGAGCACCGGGTCATCGGTCGGGCCTGGTGCCAGGAGGAAGCGTTCGGCTTCGGCGAGTCGGTTCCACACCCGGGAGCGGAGTTCGCTGGTGGCGGCCCTGGTGAAGGTCACCACGAGCAGTTCCTCGATCGGCACACCCATCTCAGCCACATACCGGGTGACGAGGGCGGCGATGGTCCAGGTCTTGCCGGTGCCGGCACTGGCCTCGAGCACGACCCGCCCCTCCGGTAGAACACCGATCGGATCGAACGGAGTGGCGGTGCTCATTCGGCCTCCACCATGGCGGCCAGCAGTGGCTCCCACAAGCGCCGCGCATAGGCCTCAAAGCGGCTGCCGGCCTCAGGAAACGCAGGCGGCCCCTCGTCGGCACGCAGCGGCTCATCCAACAGGTCAACGAGGCTGCGTTCCTCCCCGAACACGGCGAGATGGTGAGGGTCCGCACATTCCGGGTCGAATCGATCGTTCTGCCACTTGCCGTTGGCCTTGCCGGCCCGGTCTCTCTCCGGTGCCCGCGCCCAGGCGGCCGAGGTCTCGGCAAAGAGGGGGATCGGCTCCCGCAGGCCCCGCCGGTAGATGTCGATCAGGTCGGCCAGCCGTCGCCGGGCGGTCTCCCTCCGTTCCGCTGGGGTCGCACCGAGCGGGTAGACAATCTCCGAAGCCGCCGGGTCTACCCGCTGGCCAGGCGTCCTTCCGACCAGAACCCCACCCCACGGTGCCGATGGTTCGAGGGCGGTCACGAACAGCAGATTGATATAGACGGTCAGCAAGTGTTTGCTTTTCAGCCTCGAGAACCCGACCGTCGCAACGTGGGTCCCGTAGATGTCGGTGACAGTCCCGGCCAGACGGATTCCGTCATCGAGAACGACCTCACCCCTTCGCGGTGCTCGACCACCCGACAGGTCAACGAGCTCATCTGTGACTTCAAGGATCCGGTCGGCAATCTCGACTGCTTCGTCGAGGGCAACCGCTCCCAGGTTGGCCGGCGGGAGAACATCGCGGGCCACCTCAGCGGCCAACGCCACCGCCCGATCATTGCCGGAGAGGCGGGCCCGCAGATACCGGTCGCCGACCCCCCACTTGGAGAGTGGATCGAGTTCAGTGGGAATGTTGTCGTCGACGGCTTCGACCGACTTGTAGTAGGTGAGGCCGAGCTGGCGGGCGAAGGCCTTGACCGGATGCTGGAAGAAACCGATCAGATCTGCCAGAGCAATGTCGTCGGTGTCGGGAGAATCGACCACGGGCACCGTGTGCTCAGCTCCCGACGCATCTCCGGCCGCCAGCGTCTCAGCGCCGGCGAGGAGCTGCCGGTCGAATCCCCAGGGGCCGCCGTTCCGAAGGCTTCCCACCGTGAAGTTGAGCGGGTCGAAAGGTTGAAGCGGGTGGCTGACCACCAGCTCACTCAGATGATCCGGGTTATGGGCTATGCCGGTCATCGTGTGGAGGACATCGAGCAGCTCAGCGACCGGGACACAGGGGGGACGGTCGGCGTTGGTGTGTTCATCGCGCCCCGAATAGGTGATGATCAGGCTGTCCCGGGCGGCCATCAGCGCATCGAGCAGTAGCTGACGGTCTTCGGTCAGAGCATCCCGGTCACCGACCAGCGGGTAGGCGGCGAGCAGGTCGTCTCCGTCGCGGCCGGCATTGCGGGGAAACACGCCGTCGTCCATCCCGAGCAGGCCGATGATCCGGTGCGGCACCGACCGCATCGGAACCAGCGTCGAGACGGTCAGGTCGCCGGTCCGGTGCCCGTGCCGGGTCGGACGGCCGGAACCCAGCGGGGCCAGCACCGCCCGGACCTCCTGGAGAGTGAGCCGGGTTTCTTCGAGTTCGGCCGGGATTAGATCGGCGACTGCCCGTTGCAGGCTTGCCCACTGCCATTCGCTACCACGCTCCGGCACTGCAACTGCTTCGATTCCGCTGAGAATCGACTCGATCCACTCAGATCCGGAGCGAGGTTCGGCCAGACCTGCCACGACGAGTTCCAGGCCGTCGACGAGGGAGGCCAGTCGGCCGGCCACGTCGGCTTCCTGAGCTTCGACACCACTCAGCGGAAGTACTCCGGCAATCAGGTCGGTGTCGGTGTCCGGCATGAACACCCCGGCCAGGAGGCGTTGCAGCCCGGCCTGCCACGTTCGCTCCGGGCGGCCGTCGAGGCCATGGCGATCGCGATGCGGTTCGTGGAGTCCCCAGCTCACCTGCATGTCACCGGCCAGGTCGGCCAGCGTGGCCAGGTCGTCGTCGGACAGTCGGAAGCGCCACTGGACGGGCGGACGTCTGGCGAACTCGACGATCTGAGTCAGTTCCAGCCGGGAGCAAGCCAGGTAGAGGACTTGTTCGGTCAGCTCAGTCAGCGGATTCGATCCCCCGGGCGCCCGGTCGGTGATCCTGATCCGCAGGTCGGGCATTCGGAAACTCGAAGTGAATCCACCGATCCCGTCGCTGCTCTGCGGCGTGAACGCGGCTTCAACGAGCGGGGCATAGGTTTCGACGTCCGGGCACATGATGATGACATCACGGGGTTCCAGCGTCGGGTCGTCGGCGAGAGCGTGCAGGATGGCGTCCCGCATCACCTCCACCTGCCGGGTCGGCCCGTGACAGGAATGGATCTGAATCGACGTGTCGGGTGGTGCCGTCTCTTCCCCAGGGGGCCGGTTGGCTCGAATGTCGGCCTGGAGTCGCCGGATCAAGGTGTCCTGGCGGTCGACGCCGGTGACCGCCGTCTCACTTTTTGCACCAGCCACGATGAGTTGCAGCTCCCGGCTCTCCGCCCCCCACGAATCCAGCAACGGATGAACCGCTAGCCCGACCGTCGGATCGTCGGGTCGAGCAATGTTGCGGGCACTCGTCATGGGTCCAGACACGTCGGAGACCGCCTCCCACAACCCAGGCGAAGGATGGAGAAGGAACAGGTGAACACCCACCGTCTCACCGAGCGCCGTGAGGATCTGTTGATGAGCTTGCGGAAGAGCGGTTAGCCCGTAGACAGATATGCGAGACGGGAGGCCAACGTGACTTCCGGCCCGGACCACTTCGATCAGCTCCGGCAGAAGCTCAGCCTGGCTTGGCTCGCCGATTATTGATCGGACTTCCCGCCACAAACGCGGTTGCCATTCATGGCGGAAGGCGACTGCACTCCCGTCCGGGCCGCACTCGTCGCCAAGAGCCCACCGTTGGATCATGCCTGGCCGGTGCGAGTCGTACCGGGTGAACAAACCGGCGATCTTGCGGGCGGCTTCAACTCTGCGTCCGGTCGGCATCTCAAGGGTCGATTCGGAACCCTCGACAAAGCGTCTGATTGTGACCATCCACTCCGCATCAATCGAGTGATCGAGGGCTCTGAGCACCGGCCCGATCAGTCGGGTTCGATTCCACGGGTCGAGTCGCCTATCCCGGCCGGTTGCCTGGCGGGTCAGGTCGGCAATCAACCGGTAGGGAGATGGGAAGTCGATGTTGGCGGCCACCCCGTCTGACCCGACCGAGGTCCCGAGGCGAAGTGAGAGCTCCTGGCTGATCCACCGCTCGATGCCACGGGTCGGAACCGACACAGTCTCGGTGGCAAACGGGTCGTCGAGCGGATCACGAAGCAGGTCGGCCAGCAGGCCAACCAACACGTCCGGATCGTCGCTTCGATACAACCCCAGCATCACCAGTCACCGTAATGGCTGACTGTGACGGATTCGGGGTCCGTCAGTCCCAAATCGCGGAAACCTGCGGGACTTCCGGCCCCGGTAATCGGGGACATCGTTTGGCGTGCTTTCGATCTCAAGAAGAGCCGAGCAGATTCATGCAATGCAACACCCTCCGGGGACGGAAACGACAGCTACCGCCCAATGCGAGCCGCCGCCAGGGCAATGAAGTCTCGATGTGCGTCACAAACGCGTCGAGCAAGTGCATCAAGTTTTCCGACCAAGTCCCAGGCGTTGTCTGCTTCGTCGATCCCAGCGCCGTGAAGCTCCATGTACTCAAGTGCATACTTCGTCCCAAGCCGCGAGTCGTCGGGCCGACTGTCCACGAAGACATTCGGCCACAAGAGGCTATGGAAATCCCGGTAGGCGTCGATCAGTGCGATCTTCTTCTCCTCGACTGAGACATCGTGAAACGCTCGCTCCGGCATAGTGAACTCCCGAGCGAATCGATCGATTGGCCGCAACCAATCGTTTTCAAACCTGATCGCGAAAGAAGATTCACACAACAACCACATGGCCTCAGAATCCGATGGCAACACCTCCAGAACCTCGAGAAAGAGCTTCTTGTCATGCGCCGTAGCCTGCCCGCCCTCCTCACCGGCTCGGGCGTACTCGACAGCGAGAAAGGCCAACAGCGCGAGAAGCCAGAAAGTGAGAACGATCCCCCAAGCCCATGAGGCACCCAAGTCAGGAAGCTTCGCTCGCAGAAAGGCCACACTTCCACCGGCCAACAAAGTCAGCCATACGGCAAGCCCGACAAGCACCTTGGCCTGCTTGAGGTCGTCGGCGGCAAACCTCCCAGCCCGCTTCCAGCGATCTAGCAGGGAACTCATCCTCGAACGATCCTCGGATTCCGGGGGGCCACAACCTGTGTCCCCCCGCCAGACTCAGCCTGAGTTTCGAGAAGGTCGTGCACCGGTTCCAATCCTGCTCCTGCTGGGTTCAGCTTCCAGGTCACGTTAGCGGGTGCGCAAAAGGCTCTCTCGCTAGTCTTCAGGATCGTGCAGACGTGGGGAAACGAGCCTAAAGCGCTTTGGGATTCTCTCCAGAGAACGCCCGGCAGATTTGCGTTGATCGTCGGCGACCTTCCCCACTCCACGTTGGACTTTTTGTCGTCCCAATGGGACACCCCCATCACCAACGCGGGCCACCTCCTGACTGTCGCCGACGAGAACGGGTGGAAGACTCCAGAAGACAGCCTCCGCGGAAGCAGACTTCTCACCGGGTTCGATGTCTTGTTCTGGCCGACCGTCATGGTCGACCCGCTTCGGCTTCTCCGAACCCTCGCTGCCCACCAACCTGTTGTCGCCGAGTGGCCGGGCCGGATCGCCGACGGCCGGGCTACCTACTCGAGTCCAGGTCGTCCGGATTATTACGACAATCCAATACCAAAGGGGATTGTGGTCCTCCACCCGCTAACCGCTACCTTCCCCGATGAGCTGCCCTACCAGGTGGAAAGGATCTCATGAGATATGGAGAACTGGTTCAATTCGATCCGGTCGAGACGGTCAAGGTTCTGGTCGAGGCCGATGATCTCGACCAAGCCAAGGAAGACGCTCACACCTTTGTCATCTCCGATCGTATGGCCGACCAGCTCGTCCATGTCATCTTTCCCAACCTCCAGTTCGACGACCCCACCGACCAAAAAGGCCTCCTGATCGTCGCCAACTACGGGACTGGTAAGACCCACCTCATGTCGGTCATCTCAGGTGTCGCCGAGCGGGCCGAACTCCGAAATCTCCTCACCCACGACACCGTTAAGGAGCACGCTGGGTCGGTCGCCGGACGGTTCCAGGTGATCAGAGCTGAGATCGGCGCCGTCAAGATGTCGCTGCGAGACATCTTCGCCAACGAACTCCAAGACGGACTCGCCAAGCTCGGCGTGAATTTCAAGTTCCCGGACGCAGAGAAGGTCACGAACAATAAGGACGCCCTGGTCGACATGATGGCGGCCTTCGAAGCGAAGTACCCCGACCAGGGTTTGCTCTTCGTTCTCGACGAACTGCTCGATTATCTCCGCACCCTCCGGGACACCGAGCTGGTCCTGGCGCTCTCGTTCCTCAGAGAGGTTGGCGAGATCAGCCGTTCGAGCCGCTTCCGTTTCATCGGCGGTGTCCAGGAGGCGATCTTCGACAACCCCCGGTTCGCCAGCGTCGCCGATTCGGTGAAGCGCGTAAAGGACCGTTTCGAGCAGGTGCGGATCAGTCGCGAAGACGTTGCCTTCGTAGTCCAAGCGCGGCTTCTCAAGAAGACCGTAGACCAGCGGACCACCATCAAGGATCATCTTCAGCAGTTCACCCCGCTCTACGAAGGTATGGCTGAGAACCTCGACCGTTTCGTCGACCTCTTCCCGGTTCATCCCGCATATCTCGAGGTCTTCGAGCAGCTCACCGTGATCGAGAAACGCGAGATCCTCAAGACGCTGTCCCGCGAGATTGGCAGCATGCTCGACAATGAGGTACCCGATGATCGTCCGGGGCTCGTAACCTACGACAGCTACCGGCTGCGCATGTCGGACGACCCGAGCTTTCACGCCGTCGATGAAGTCCGCACCGTGCTTGACGTCTCGAACAAGCTGCGAAACCGGGTCGAAGGCGCCCTGGCCACGCCCCGGTACAAACCGATCGCCTTGCAGATCATCGACGCCCTCACCGTCCATCGGCTCACAACCGGCGATGTTTATGTCCCACTTGGACCCACCAAGGCGGAACTCAGGGACGACCTGTGCCTCTTTCCAGACGGACTGCCCGAACTCGACGCCTTCTTTCTCGAAACGACGGTCGATTCGGTCATCGCTGAAATCATCCGGGCGGTCAGCGGGCAGTTCATCTCAGAGAACGAGGAGAACGGCCAGGTCTACCTCGATGTCAAGAAGGACATCGACTACGACCAACTGATTGGCGAGCGCGCTAACTCGCTCGACACGGCGAAGCTCGACGAGGCCTACTACCGGGCACTCGAAGAACTGCTCGGTCTACGCGACGCGCCTTATGTTTCGGGCTACCGGATCTGGGAGTACGAGCTTCCGTGGATCGATAAGAACGTCATGCGCATCGGCTACCTCTTCATGGGTGCACCGAACGAGCGGTCGACTGCCCAGCCACCCCGCGACTATTACGTCTATTTCCTCCAGCCATACGACCCACCGAAGTTCAAGGATGAGGCAAAGCCTGACGAAGTGTTCTTCCACTTCGACAAGCCCGATGAGGAGTTCACCGCCAAGCTCCGCACATACGCCGGTGCCACGGCTCTCGCAGCGGAGACCGCCTCCGGCGAGCGACGCAGCATTTACGAAGACAAAGGACGGACTGCGCTGCATGGCATGGTGTCGTGGCTCCGGGCCCACATGCGTGATGCCTTCACGGTGACGCACCAAGGCGATGCTCGCCCATTGGGCACGTGGCTCGGATCGGCAGTCGGCCCGCGAGCGTCGATGAAGGATCAACTCGACTCCATCGCATCAACGGCTCTGGCCGACCATTTCGCGGTCCGCTATCCCGGATACCCATCCTTTCAAGTTTCCGTCCCGATCGGCAAAGGGAACCTAGGCGAGAGCGTGAAGCAGGCGCTCAATCAGATCGCCGGTAGCAAGACCCAGCTTGGAACAGCCATTCTGCGTTCACTCGAGCTACTCGACCCGGACGAGTCGTTGTCCAATTCTGGAAGCTATGCCGGCGTCCTCGAATCCGCGGTCAAGAAAGCCGGAGGCAAGGTCCTGAACCGCAAGGACCTGCTCACCGAGCGCGACCGGGGCGTGTTCACCTGGGGCACCTGGCATCTCGAACCCGCTTGGGTGGCCGTCGTCGCCGCTGCCCTGACTCAGCAGGGTCGATTGGAACTCGGCTATTCGAGCGGTCAGATCGACGCACTCGGCCTCGATCGCCTCACGTCGATGTCGCTCGACGACGTCTCCGGCTTTTCTCACGTGGCTCCTCCCAAGGGCATTCCAGAAGTGACCCTCAAAGAGGTTGCCAAGCTCCTTGGTCTCGCCGAGGGGATCGTCCACGCCACAGGCGTCAACGAGGCGAGCGTCCAGGCGATTCTCCAGCATCAGGCCGAAATGCTCAAGCAGGTCGTCGATGCTCAGGCCAAGCTCGCCCAAGGGGTAATGCTGTGGGGGGCCTCCGTCGTCGACCAGATTGATGTTCGCACGAAACGGCTGAATGCCCTGCAGTCAGTGCTCGAGAATGTCAAAGCACGGAACTCCGTCGGCAAGATGAACCGACTCGAGCTTCCGCCCGAGACGCTTGATACCGCCAAGAAGGGTCGTGAGGAACTCGAATGGTTGGATTCTGCCTTTCGAGCCCGAGAGCACCTCTCAGGAACGGTGGAGTATCTCCGTGAGGCCGCGGAAGTGTTTGGTGACGATCACGCTCTCACCGTCGACGCCCAGGCGTTGCGATCCTCAATGTTGCAGCTGTTCCAGGGAGGCGGCGAAATCGACAACGCCGCAGTGGCCAAGCTCAACACTGGCGCGAAAGCGTTGAGTCGCCGATTCTCTGACGAAGCCGCTCAAGCCCATGCCCGAGATCGTCTCGATGGGGCGGGCGACGAGCGGAAACGCCAGATCGTCCAAGGAGACGCCATGCGGGATCTCGAAACGCTCTCGGTCGTTTCCATCCTCCCCGATGGCGCCTTCGGTTCGATTCGTGAACGCCTTGTTTCGATCGGGGTTTGCAAGACGTTCAACGAGGACAATCTCAAACAGTCGGTGATCTGCCCGGACTGTAAGTACCGACCGAAACCATCGACCGGACCCACCGCATTGGCCGCTGTCAATGCCATTGCAGACGAGGTCAACGCCCTGTTTGACGAGTGGCGTCGGACCCTCCTCGACAACCTACGAACTGATGAGATGTCGGCTCAGATTGACCTGCTCGACTCAGGCGACGCCAAGGCAGTGAAGAAGTTACTCGATTCCGAGACGCTTCCAACCCCTGTCGACACGGCACTTGTTCAGGCGATCAACCTTGTTTTCGGACGTTTCGTTGTTCGCCCGGTCAACTCCGGCGAGCTGTGGAAGGCGCTCTTTCCCGAGAAGACTCCAACCACGGTCGCCGAACTTGGCGAACGGTTCGAGAAATTTGTAGAAGACCTCGTCGCCAAGGACGCCGCCGACAAGATCCGTATCGTCCCAACAACCGAGGGCGAGTAGGTGTCAGGTTCGTTGTTCTCTTCGGAGGGGCTCGATCCAGAGGTAATCGAAGCTGCCCGCGAAGAGCTGCGCCGTCAGCTACCGGAGCTGAGGAAGCTACCCGGTTTTCCGATCGGGTCCGATGAGGACATCCTCCGGATGTCGGTGCCACCGTATTACACGGCATGTCCAAATCCCTTCATTGAGGACTGGCTGGAGGAGACGAGTCCCGATGGGTATGAGGAACGGAAGTACGTTGACCCTGGGCCTTACGCTACGGATGTAACCGCCGGGACCGGCAACCTTGTGTACAAGGCTCACAGTTACCCGACGAAGGTACCTCACGAGGTAATCGCCAAGTTCATTCTTCACTACACCCGGCCCGGCGATGTTGTACTCGACGGTTTTGCAGGCACCGGCATGACAGATGACATGTGAGGGACCCCCTCCGGCTCATGCACACTTGTGTGCTGAAAGGCCCCGGGTTGGGGCGGAGCT